>CAZZDX010000255.1:0-4645 GCA_964653185.1 uncultured Bacteroidales bacterium | reverse complement strand
AAAAATGTCTATTATTAATACGGGAATACCTGCTTTTGGTCCTAATACTCTTATTGCATTTGTTGCTCCTGCATTTTTGCTGCCATATTTACGAATATCTTTATTAAAAAATATTTTCCCAATCCAAACTGATGAAGGTATTGCTCCTAACAAATATGCAATTATTATTATTATAATATTTTGATATGTCATCCTTTTTATATTATGCTTGACTTATCAACACAAAAAATGTGATTTTATTATTAGAAAATGATTTAAAAAAAAATTGATTTATATTTTTGAGCAATCAATTAAAGCATTTCCTTTGAGTATAGGAATAACATTAGTAGAATTTAATGTAAAGCAATATTCCAGAACATCGTCAAGCACCATTTTTTTTAATCTGTGTCTATGTGAAGATTTTTCTATATATTCAAGTAGATTGTTTTTGGCAAGTAGCCATATATCCAATGCAGCAGTTACAGAATCGCAATCCGACTTAAAATTTTTATTATTAAGTAAATCTTCAGCAAGAGCACCTGCAAAAACAGAATCCTCAAGATTAAACTTATCTTTCCATCCAGAACATAAAATAACAACATTTTTATTTTGTTTTATAAGCCAGTCAGAAAGAGCTTTAATATTTAGAAACGAGCCAATAACAATGGTTCCATAATGTTTTGAACACTCAATAGCATTAGTCCCATTTGTAGTGCTATATACAATGGTTTTACCTCTGACTTGTTTTTTTCTAAAATAAAAAGGCGAGTTACCAAAGTCAGCAAAGTCCAATTTTTTGCCATCTCTTTCTGCTGCAATTAAATATCCTGTTCCTTTATACTTTTTAGCATTTTCTGGTTTTGCAACAGGAATAATTTCTTGGACATTATTATCAAAGGCAGCACATATTGATGTTGTAGCTCTCAAAATATCAACTATTACAATGATATAATTATTTTTAGTTAATATATAAGGAAATAATTTTGGAGAGAAACAAATTTCTACAGTTTTTTTATTAGTTATATTGTTTAACATTTATAAATTATCAATTATTCAAATCCCAGACGTAAACATCCGGGCTATTGATTGTTTTTTTTTAATTTTATAATAACTATCAGTAGAGACGATTCATGAATCGTCTCTACTGGCTGACTGTTTATTTATTTTTTTTTTACAAAATTCGGTTAAATAAAACCAAATTATCCTTTATAAATAGGCATTTTAACAACTTTTGCTTTTAACAGTTTATTACGAATTTTAATATATATTATAGGCAATCTTTTTATCAAATTTCTTCAGGCATACCAACATTCATTTTTAAATCTTGACGTTTAATATTTTGCTTATATTTATTACCATCTTCATCTTTAAAAATAATATTTATTTCGAAAGGAACATTATATTCTATATAGTTATTTTTTGAATTTCCTTGTAGTTGAAATATTTGATTTTTTTCAATAGTACATTTTTGTTTACATTTTTGTTCAATATTTATATTTTCAGTACTAATTTCTTCAATACCAATAATATAAGCCCTTTCTCCATAATTAGTTAAAGGTGCCATAAAAGTTGCACCTGCTCCGCGCCTTCCTCCCATATATCTAAAGAAGGGTTTTATTTTTGATTTTCTTTTCTTTTTTTCTAATTCTATGGACTTCTCTTTATAATTCTTATCACTAATTAAAGCGTCATTCTGTATTTTAATTTGGTTTTTAAATAAATCGTTTGATTCTTTAAGTAAAAAACTTTGATATTCAAACTGTTGGGTTTGTTTAGATAATTCATTTATTTGTTCTATCATTTTAGTAATAATATCATTCTGACTTTTTGAAATATTGTTTAAAGATTTTATTTGCGATTCTTTTTCTTTATCTTTTTTAAATAATTTTATAATACTCCAAATAGCAATAGGAAAACCAAGTCCTATGCCTATAGATTGAATTATATCTGTTATTGAAAAAGCATAAATTATTTCCATAAATAAATAATTTTCCAAATTAATTCTTAACCATTTTAATCATAGTATCAATTTGATGCTTTTTGATTTTGATACATTTCTAATATTTTATTCCATTCTTTTGCTTGTTCAAAAAATAAACAATAAAACGTAAATAATTCTTATAATACAAAATATTTCAAATTCATAATATGTTGTCTAATTAAGTCCGCCTCTGCTATTGTTATATTTGCTAAGTTCATTTGTATCTTCCGAATAATGTTTTCATATTTACTATTTTCCTTACGAGCAATATTTTACCATGTAAATTTGGGTCAGTTAAATAGATATCAACAGCATATTTTGTACCTTTTTCTTCAAGGTTAGGTCGTCCTTTAATTTTCTTAATCGCCTCAAATTCAAGGTCAATCGTACATTCAGCAGAAAGGTAAAGAGAGTATGGTTTACAATGTTCAATGCTTTCACTTAAATTTTTAATTTTAATCATTCCTTTATAGTTAACAAATTTCCCTGTGGTTTTATTAAGAATGCACAGTCGTATTTTAGGATTTTCCAACTTATTTTTTAAATTATCACAATTTGGAATTTTTATTTGTAAATGAATAGTGGATTTAGATTTCTTGAAATATGGTATATTAGCACCCAATCCGTAAATTTCATTTTCCAGATTAAAATGCTGACTCTGTATTTTGTAGTTCTCAACCTCTTTTTTATAAATCTCAACTTCATTTTTTAATGAATCAATTAAAGGTTTATATTCCTTCGTTATATCTTTCAACGAATCAATTTTACCTTCAAGATTGTCTTCTATAATTTTAATTCTTTCTTTTAAAGAATCACTATAATGGATTATTTTTTTAAGGAATTTTACTTGTTGGATATATTTTATCTTTAGATTATCATATTTTTTAGATACTCTGACTAATATCTGTACTGTTTTTGTTAATTGACTAGTATCTTTCCCCATCTGTATTAAAGAATCAATCTCTTTATTTGCTTTCTTTAATTTCTTTCTTAATAATAAATTTTTGCCTTTTAGAGTTTGTATCAATTTATTATTTTTATTATAAATTGTGTCTCTAATATTTTTTATACTGTCATTTTTTGAGGAAATTGCAATAAAATCTTTGTAGTAATAGTTTTTATTTTCATTTTTTGTTCCCCCTATGTGAAGACCGGAAAAATCAAAGTAGTAATCAAAACCAATTATTCCTATTAATAATAAAATAATTTTAACAATATTATAAATATATTTTTTATTTTGTTCAGATTTATTCATCATAATTAATAAGTTATAGGAGTTGAAAATATGTTTGTAATTATTATTTACAAAAATAATAATTTTTTATATTTATTAAAAAAAAATAGCCAATTAGCAGTGATAAAAAAATAAAAATGTATTATTAAACAAAACAAAATTATCCTTTATAAATAGGCATTTTAACAATTTTTGCTTTTAACAGTTTATTACGGATTTTAATATATATTTCAGCATCAAATTTATTAAATCCTGTCTTAATATATCCCATTCCTATTCCTTTTTTCATCATAGGTGAAAAAGTTCCTGATGTAACTTCTCCTATATTGTCTCCGTCTTCATTGCATATTTCATAATGCTGGCGGGGAATACCTTTGTCAATCACTTCAAAGCCCCTTAATCTTTTTGTAACACCTTCTGCTTTTAGTTTTTCCATTTTGTCTCTGTCAATAAAATTTTTCCCTTCAGCAAATTTAGTTATCCATCCCAGTCCGGCTTCAATAGGTGAAGTAGTATCATTAATATCATTACCATATAAACAATATCCCATTTCAAGTCGTAAAGTATCGCGGGCGCCTAATCCAACAGGTTTGATGCCAAATTCTTTACCGGCTTCAAACACAGCATTCCATATTTTTAAGCCGTCTTTATTGTCAGCATATATTTCACATCCACCTGCACCTGTATATCCTGTTGTTGAAAAAATAATATCTTTTACACCTGCAAAATCAACTTTTTTAAATGTATAATATTCCATATCAGTGATTGTGGTTTGTGTTAATTTTTGCATTGCTTTTAAAGCAAGAGGACCTTGTATTGCCAGTTGGCAAATTTCGTCAGACGCATTATATAGCTCTTTGCCTATTTCCAATCCCATAATTTTGGCATTTTCAGCACACCAGTTCCAATCTTTATCAATATTTGCAGCATTAACAACTAACAAATAAGTTTCAGCATTGATTCTATATACTAATAAGTCATCAACAATACCGCCTTTTCCATTAGGAAAGCAAGAATATTGAACTTTTCCATCAATTAATACAGAAGCATCATTGCTTGTTACCTTTTGTATAAAATTTAATGCTTTATTACCTTTTACCCATATTTCGCCCATATGTGAGACATCAAATACGCCAAGTTTTTCTCTTACTGTTCTGTGTTCTTCAGGAATAGTAGTATATTGTATAGGCATATAAAAACCGGCAAAAGATTGCATCTTAGCACCTAACTCTTTATGAATTTTTGTAAATACTGTATGTTTCATTCTTTTTATATTATTTTAAATTAATTAAATCATTAAAAAAAAAACAAATGTAAAAAATAATTAGTTAACTTATTCAGAAAAATTTATGAATTTTTATTGCAACCGTTCACAACTTAAAATTATATCAATCAACTAACGGCAGTTTGTCTAAAAACCTCTGCTTTTATTAATATTTTGCTCAAAAATA
>CAZZDX010000254.1:0-4679 GCA_964653185.1 uncultured Bacteroidales bacterium | reverse complement strand
TATTATTTGATTTCACTAGCCCACGACTTAAGTCGTGGGTTACAAGAATTTACAACAAAAACAGACCTGAATAAATTTGGCTCAATTATGCTTATGGGACTTTTCGGTATAATAATAGCAAGTTTGGTTAATATGTTTATGAAAAGTATATCTCTTGATTATATTATTAGTTTTATTGGCATTTTGATATTTACTGGACTAACTGCTTATGATGTCCAAAAATTAAAAAAAATTGGTTCAGGTATAGAATATGGAACAGAGTCAACTAAAAAATTATCTATAATGGGAGCTTTAACACTTTATCTTGATTTTATAAATTTATTCCTATTTTTATTGCGTTTTTTAGGAAACAGAAGGTAATATACATCATAAAATGAATTATGAATTGTGATTAGTATAATTTTAAAAAATAACTATTAAACTCCCGACATAGTCGGACAAAAAAATATTGTGTATGAAAAAAATTTATGTTTTTCCCGGTCAAGGAGCCCAATTCGTAGGAATGGGCAAAAATTTATATTATGATTCTAATTTGGCAAAAAATTTATTTGAAAAAGCCAATACTATTTTAGGATTTCGTATCACTGACCTTATGTTTAATGGCACTGACGAGGACTTAAAACAGACAAAAGTAACACAACCTGCTATCTTTTTACATTCTGTAATTCTTGCTCAAACGTTTGGTCATAATTTTAAACCAGATATGGTTGCCGGTCATTCTCTTGGAGAATTTTCCGCCCTTGTTGCTAATAAAGTTCTTTCTTTTGAAGATGGTCTGTATTTGGTATCTGAAAGAGCAAAGGCAATGCAAAAGTCCTGCGAAAAAGAGCCATCTACAATGGCTGCGATCATAGGCGCTGAAGATAAAACTGTTATAGATATATGTAATTCTATTGATGAAATCGTTGTGCCAGCTAATTTTAACAGTCCCGGACAAATAGTTATCTCCGGATCCATTAAAGGAATTAATATTGCATGCGAAAAATTAAAAGCAGCCGGAGTAAAAAGAGCTTTGCCTTTAAAAGTCGGTGGTGCTTTTCATTCCCCTCTGATGGAATCAGCAAGAGAAGACCTTGCTAAAGCTATAAATACAGTAAACTTTAATAAACCTATCTGTCCCATATACCAAAACGCTACAGCAAGGGCTACTATTAATACAGATGAAATTAAAAAAAATCTTATCGCACAACTTACGTCTCCTGTCTTATGGACACAAACTATGAAAAATATGATTGCAGACGGACTTACAACATATATAGAGGTAGGACCGGGAAAAGTATTACAGGGATTGTTAAAAAAAATAAATAAAGATATTGAAATGTATAGTGCCTAAGTTATTACTATAGGGGACTTCTATTAATACACTCATAAAGTTCAATTTTTCCTTTAAAAACTTTTGATACATCAGCTTTAAGCCATATATCAGAAAATATATTTTTATTTTTCCTAAAACTAATATTCAGATTTCCTCCATGAGTTTTTATATTAAAACATAGATTATCATTAAGATTCATTTTTAAAGAAGCGGCTATTGCAGATGCGGTTGCTCCAGTTCCGCAAGAAAGAGTTTCTTTTTCAACACCTCTTTCATAAGTTCTTACAAAAAGATGATTTTTTTGTATTTCTACAAAATCAACATTAGTTCCTGATTTGGCAAATCTTTTGTTAAAACGAATATCCCTTGCTTTGTTATAAACATCCAAGTCCTTAATATTTTCAACAAATTTTATATAATGAAGAGCGCCTGTATTAATAAAAAAATCCGAATCATCAATAATTTCTATATTATCCACATTTTGCATTTCTAAACTTACATTTGTAACATTTTTATTTTTTTTATTTATTTGAGCATTATATTCTCCATCAAAAGCAATAAATTTTGTCTGACGGCTGATAATTTTTAAATAATTTGCAAAAGCTACAATACATCTGCCGCCATTTCCACACATTACATTTCCTGTTCCGTCAGAATTGAAATAAATCATCTCAAAATCATAATTTTTTGATTTATTAAGAAGTATTAATCCGTCAGCACCAATACCAAACTTCCTATTACATAAATCTGATATTATTTTTTTGTTTTTCTGATATGGATTAAAAAAAGAAGACCTGTTATCAATAATTATAAAGTCATTTCCTGTGCCTTGATATTTATAAAATTCTATAATCATAAAAAAAAAGTTTAATCTATACTATTAACGGTTATTCTGACTAATGTGGATTACAATTTGTTCAGCAATTTCTGTATGCTAAAATAAAAAAATAATATTTAATAGCATTATAAATATAAAAATTAATTTTGTTTTTTAAAAATAAATAGTAATTTTATAAGTTTATAATATTAAACAAATTTAGCAACAAAAAATTGCTAAATTATTCAATTGCTTCATTGTTAAAAAAGTATAGGTAAATATAGCAATAGAACAATGTAACTTGTAATTTTAAATATTGAATATAGTTACTAATTTAATAATGAGTTAATTACAAAAATATAAATGCACTAGGTTATTATCCAACGGTATAAACAAATGAAAAAAATTTTAACATTTTTTATTTTAATATTATTTAATTCTTTTGTTTTTTCACAAGAGGTTATAACAGATTTATATGTTAATCCACAAATTATTAACAAAAAGAAAAGTTTAGATTATAAAAAAAATCTTAAACAAACCAGTTCTGTTATTTTGCCTTTTCTTGATGATTTTTCTTTTGATAATATTTTTCCCGACACTTGTCTTTGGATTGATAATTATGCTTTTATAAATACTGATTATCCTGTTTATCCTGTTAGTATTGGCGTTGCTACTCTTGATGCAATTAATGATACAGGCGCACTTTATCCTAATGCTGAGACATCTCCTTTTTTGGCAGATTATCTCACCTCAAAACCTATTAGAATGGATTCTGTGTTTGGAGGTAGTCCGGGACCAATTAGTATAGATGATTCTGTATATTTTAGTTTTTTTTATCAACCGGGCGGAGGAATAGGATATCCATGGGAAAGAGTAGGAAATGCTCCGGAACCTGAGGACTCACTTATATTGGAATTTTATTCATATAATGATTCTACATGGAACGAAATATGGAAAACAAAAGGAATTACCTTAGATACTATTTATGATAAATATAATACTTATTTTAAGCAGGTTATGATACCTGTTCTTGATTCTATTTATTTTAATAACAATTTTCAGTTTAGATTTAAAAACTATGCAAGCATTTCTAATAGCACGGAAGCAAGTTGGGCAGCAAATTGCGACCAGTGGCATATTGATTATGTATATTTAAACATAAGCCGTTCAAAAGATGATACAATATATAAAGACATAACATTTATAAAAAAAGCTCCAAGTGTATTAAAAAACTATCAATCAATGCCATGGTCCCAGTTTAATATTGACCCAAATGGAGAAATGAAAAATTCTTTTAGTTTACTGATAAGTAACCTTGACACTATTACTTATAATTCTTATTATAAATATGAGGTCTTTGATGAAACAGAAGCACTTTTACATACATACGACGGAGGAAGTTATAATATATATCCGTTTATTGATAGTAGTTATCAGAATTATGCACCACATGCCAATCCACCCGTAGATTTTACACTTCCTTTATTAAGTGATTCAGCATATTTTGAAATAAAACATATTATACGCGAAGGAATGACTGGCGATAATCTAAGGCAAAATGATACTATACATTTTATACAAAAATTTTATAATTATTATGCTTATGATGATGGCACGCCTGAAAATGGATATGGTTTGTCTATGTCGGAAGCTAAATTAGCTTATCGCTTTATATTAAATCATCCTGATACATTAAGAGCAATTCAAATATTTTTTAATCAAACTTATAATAGCGCAAATCAACAATATTTCTATTTAACTGTTTGGAATGATAATCAAGGGAAACCAGGTGATGTTATATATGAAAAAGCAGGAACAAGACCTGTGTTTGAAAATGAACTTAATAAACTTTATACATATAAAATTGAAGATACTACACTAATTATTACCGGAACTTTTTATATTGGAATGGAGCAAACAACAGATGATAATCTTAATATTGGCTTTGACAGAAATACTAACTCACAGGATAATATTTTGTATAATGTTGATGGTAGCTGGACTAATACTATGTTTACAGGTTCTCTTATGATAAGACCTGTTTTAGGAAAAGAACTTCCACAAACAGGCATTGATAAAACAGAAAAAAATATATTGAAATGTAAAATTTATCCAAATCCTTTAAACAATGGAATTTTAAATATTAAAATAGAAAATAATTATTCTGAAGAAATGTCAAAATCTTTTTTTATTAATATATATAATGCGATGGGAGAGTTGGTTTATTCATCTCCATATAAAAAGGTTATTAATATTTCTGATTTTGAAAATGGTATTTATCTTATTCGTATCTTAGATAACAAAAACAGCAAATTTTATACAGATAAGCTTATTATATCAAAATGAGTTTATTTAGGTCATTCTTACAGGACTTTAAATTTTTGTAATTTGCAGACACTGCGCTTCTGTGCAGTGCTACAAATTGTAAATCCCGCATCAGTATAAATTATAGAAATCTTCAAAAATTTTACCAATAAAGATATATTTTGGTTCTTCGGTAAAATTTGTGGAAAAAATATTGGACAGACAAAAATTATAATTGACCTA
>CAZZDX010000253.1:0-4701 GCA_964653185.1 uncultured Bacteroidales bacterium | reverse complement strand
GGTGGCAGTCCAACTGGAAGTGGTGCAGGTCCTGCTTATACTTATGCGTGGAGTCCGTCAGCAGGATTAAACAACCCAAATATTGCAAATCCAACAGCAAATCCATCAACAATAACAACTTATACAGTAACAGTAACCAGTAATGGCTGTTCTTCTGCTGATAATGTAGTAGTAGCAATATATCCAAATCCATCTGCAAATGCAGGTCCTGACCATAGTATGTGTGGAGGAAATAATGTAGTAATAGGCGGAAGTCCGACAGCAAGCGGAGGATTGTCTCCTTATTCTTATGCGTGGAGTCCATCAACAGCATTAAGTTCAACAACAGTTGCTAATCCAACAGCAAGTCCGGGAACAACAACAACTTATACAGTAACAATAACAGATGCAAATGGTTGTGCAACCAATGATAACGTTGTAGTAACAATTAGCCCGGGTCCATCAGCAGATGCAGGAGTTGATAAATCTATATGTAATGGTTTTAATACAGTAATAGGTGGCAGTCCCACAGCAAGTGGCGGAACTTCACCTTATACTTATTTATGGAGTCCATCAGCAGGATTAAGCTCAACAATAATTGCCAATCCAACAGCAAATCCAACAATAACAACAACATATACAGTAACTGTAACAGATGTAAATGGCTGTATTGGTACTGATAATATTATTGTTTCTGTTAATTCAAATCCAACAGCAGATGCAGGAGTTGATAAATCTATATGTAATGGTTTTAGTACGGTAATAGGCGGTAGTCCAACAGCAAACGGAGGCACTTCTCCTTATTCTTACTCGTGGAGTCCATCAACAGGATTAAGCTCAGCAATAATTGCCAATCCAACAGCAAATCCGATAAATGAAACAACATATACAGTAACAATAACAGATGTAAATGGTTGTACTAATACTGACAATGTTATTGTTTCTGTTAATTCAAATTCAACAGCAGATGCAGGAGTTGATAAATCTATATGTAATGGTAATAGTACAGTAATAGGTGGCAGTCCCACAGCAAGTGGCGGAACTTCGCCTTATACATGCCTGTGGAGTCCATCAACAGGATTAAGTTCAACAACAATTGCCAATCCAACAGCAAATCCAACAATAACAACGACATATACAGTAACAGTAACAGATGTAAATGGTTGTACTGGTACTGATAATATTATTATTTCTATTAATCCAAATCCAACAGCAGATGCAGGAGTTGACAAATCTATATGTGGAGGATTTAATGAAGCGATAGGCGGCAATCCAACAGCGAGTGGCGGAACTTCACCTTATACTTATTTATGGAGTCCTTCTAATACATTAAATTCAGATAATATTGCAAATCCAATAGCAAATCCAACAATAGCAACAACATATACAGTAACAGTAACAGATGCAAATGGATGTACTAATACTGATAATGTTATTATAACAATATATCCTAATCCGATAGCAGACGCAGGCCTTGATATATCTATATGTAATGGTAACAGTACAGTAATAGGTGGCAGTCCTACAGCAAGTGGCGGAACTTCACCTTACACTTATCTATGGAGTCCTTCTAATACATTAAATTCAGATAATATTGCTAATCCAACAGCCAATCCAACAAATACTACAACATATACAGTAACAGTAACAGGTGCAAATGGTTGTACATCTACAGATAATATTGTTGTTTCAATTAGTTTAAATCCAGTAGCAAGTGCAGGACCAGATAAAACTATATGTGAGGGTTATAATATATTAATAGGTGGCAGTCCAACAGGAAGTGGCAGCACAGCACCATATACATATTTATGGGAACCTTCCGCAGATTTAAGTTTAACAACAATTCCTAATCCAGCAGCCAATCCTATAGTAACAACAACATATACTGTAACAGTAACAGATGCAAATGGATGTACAAATACTGATGATATGATAGTAATAATAAATCCTTCGCCTAACATAAATTTTACAGTAGATATGCTTCAGGGTTGTGAGCCACTTTTGGTAAATTTTACAGATAATACAACACCAAATATTCAAAGTTATATATGGAACTTTGGGGACCCTAATTCTAGCTCTAATAATATTTCTATAATACAAAATCCTTCACATTTATTTAATAATCCCGGCACTTATGATATTACTCTTTCTGTAACAACAATTGATGGATGTGATGGTATTTATACTTATCAGGATTTGATAACTGTCTATCCAAATCCTGTTGCAAGTTTTTATCCAGAACCTGAAATAGGCGATATAGAACATCCTAAAATTTCATTCATAGACCAGTCAATAGATGCTGTTAATTGGATATGGAACTTTGGAGAACCTAGCTCAAATGATAACACTTCTAACATTCAATCACCTACCCATATATATTCAGATACAGGAACTTATATTATATGGCTGATTGTTAAAACACAATATGGATGTATTGATTCTACACATAATGATGTAACAATAAAACCTAATTTTACTTTTTATATACCTAATGCATTTACTCCTGATGATGATGGTATAAATGATTATTTTGGACCTGAAGGAACAGGTATAGACCCTAATACTTTTGAGATGTATATTTATGACCGCTGGGGAGAAGAAATTTATAAAACAAACAATATTGATGAACCATGGGATGGGGAAGTAAAAAGTAGTGGTGCTGATGCCCAGCAGGGAGTTTTTTTATGGCTTGTTTTTGTAAAATCTTTAAATGGTAAATCTCATAAATTTATAGGACATGTAACTTTGGTAAGATAAAGTTCTTAAATATTTTAGTTTGACAGAATTATTTTTTTAAACAAAATTTATTATCTTTACACAAAATTTGTTATTTTTTATTATACATAAATATTTAGAGTTCTTAAATAATGAAATAACACTGATTATGTAGTTGCCTGACAGAATGACATTGTTCAGCACAAGTTTTGAACATACACTTGTACTGGACTCGTTGAAGTAAGGGAATGATTATATTAATAATTTGAAATTAGAAACTTGAAACTTAAATATAGTAACTAATTTAATTTTAGACATTTTAAGTATTTTAGGCATTTTAATTTTTTTTTATGTATATTTGAAGTTTTATTTATAAATATTTAAAAAAATGAAAAAATTTAATAGAAATGTAAGTATAATTACAATAGTAATTTTGTTTTTAGGTTTTTTAAACACTAAAATTTTGGCTCAGTGTAATATAACAGCTAATGCCAGTCCTGCCAGTATTTGTGCAGGTGAATCAGTTACCCTTACATCATCAGGTGATTGTTCTTATTTAATGAACAATAATTTTAATAGTGGCACAATAGGTTCAGGATGGGCTTCTGATGCCGGTCCAATGTTTAATAATCCTTGTAATCCAACATGTGATGGGAGTATTTATTTATGGATAGGTCCTGCAACAAATTTTCCGCGACAGGTAACAACAGTTTCTTATAATCTGGTATGTAGTCCCAGTAAGATTTGTTTTGATATGAAATATGCGGAGCAAGGAGAGTCCTCACCATGCGAAGGTCCTGATTTAACAGCAGAAGGTGTTCATCTCCAATATTCAACAAATGGAGGTTCTTCATGGACAGATATTCATTACTGGGATCCCGTTGGCGGTCATGATCCACAATATCTTAACTGGAATCATTATTGTGAAAATTTACCTCCTGCAGCTCAGACAACAAATACAAAAATTAGATGGTGGCAATCTAATACAAGTGGTAATGGCTATGACCACTGGGGATTAGATAATGTTGAAATAACTTTTGTTCCGCCACCACCAGAATCTGTAACCTGGTCCCATAGTCCTATAGTATTCAATCCTCCTCCTGTTTACCCGACAGTAACTACAACATATACAGTTACTATATCTAATGGCTGTGCTGAAGCTCACGAAGATGTTGTAGTAACTGTTAATCCAGTTCCAATAGCAGATGCGGGTCAAGACCAGATTGTATGTGGCGGTGGCAGCGTAGTTATAGGTGGTAGTCCAACAGGAAGCGGGGCAGGTCCTTCTTATACTTATGCGTGGAGTCCGTCAGCAGGATTAAACAACCCAAATATTGCAAATCCAACAGCAAACCCATCAACAATAACAACTTATACAGTAACAGTAACAAGTAATGGATGTTCTGCTACTGATGATGTAGTAGTAGCAATATATCCAAATCCATCTGTAGATGCAGGTCCTGATCATAGTATGTGTGGAGGAGAAATGTGGGTAATAGGCGGTAGTCCTACGGCAAGCGGAGGATTATCTCCTTATTTTTATGCGTGGAGTCCATCAACAGCCCTAAATTCAACAACTATTGCAAATCCTACAGCAAATCCGACAGCAACAACAAATTATACAGTAACTGTAACAGATTCTAATGGATGTGAAGTTACAGATGATGTATTAATAACAATTAGTTCTACTCCGGTAGCAGATGCAGGTCCTGATAAATCTATATGTAATGGAGATAATACAGTGATAGGTGGTAGTCCAACAGGGAGTGGGTCCGGACCTGTTTATACATACTCGTGGAGTCCGGCAACAGGATTAAACAACCCAAATATTGCAAATCCAACAGCAAATCCAACAGCAACAACAGTTTATACAGTAACAGTAACAAGTAACGGATGTACAAGCATAGATAATGTTACGGTAACTGTCAATCCAATTCCAATAGCAGATGCAGGTCCGGATAAATCTATATGTAATGGAGATAATACAGTGATAGGTGGCAGTCCAAC
>CAZZDX010000252.1:0-4704 GCA_964653185.1 uncultured Bacteroidales bacterium | reverse complement strand
CTTCGTCGCTTCGCTCCTTGCAATGATGTACTTTTTTACCTTTTTATACTGAACTATCAATTTTTATGTTTTTATATTCGTTTCTTGTCCATACATCTAACCATTCAACTACTGCAAAACTTACAAAATAAATTCCTTCTGGATTATAAAATTTGTAATTACCACTCATGATTCAAATGTAATAAAAATTATTGTTTTTATTAACTAACGTTAAATTATTATTTCTGTTTCTAAACCACACGATACAATCGTGCGGTAGCGGGGAACTTAAGCTGTATAATGTGGTAGGATCGCTAATAAAGGTAATAGATATAAAACATATAAATAATTATCATTATCAGATAGACCTCTCTGACTTGGTTGTAGGAACTTATTTTGTTAAAATCAAAACAAAAAAGGCATGTATTATTAAAAAGATTGAAAAAATAAAGTAATGGTTCGATGCTTGCTGCTGGCAGAGATTTAAAAGCTCTATCTTGTCCCACTACCACAAACTTAATAAAAAGAATAAAACTGTCAAAATGCACCTTCGTCCCGTTTACAGCAAGCCGCTGTTATGCACTGTTATAATTTTTCTATTTTTCTGCAAATCATGTTGTCGTCCATTTTCAATTTTAATAAATAAAGTCCTTTTGAAAGGAATCCAATATTAATACAGTTGCTGTAATTATTCAAGTCGTCACGCATTATCAGTTTACCTTGCAGATCATAAATCTCAAAAGAAACATTTTTATAGACAGGATTAAAATTGACTGTCAAAGTACTTTGAGTTGGATTTGGATAAATTTTAAATGTTTCAGGATACTCAATTTCCCAGAGTATCTCACTTTGTAATCTTGATAAGTAATAATATTGGCTGCCCGTTAAACAAAAGTTGTCAAAATAGGTCGAATCATGACCATACCCACTTAAATATATTGATTTACTTATAGAAACCAGATTTGATGAACAACCGTATTTACCACCAACTTTTTTTGCAAATTTCAAGTTGCCTGCCAAGTCATATTCAGTAATAAAACTATTAGATTTCCACATAGTTGAAAATGCTAAACTATCATCATTAAAGAAAATTTTATCCATAAATGTTCCTGTTATAATAATTCTGTTTTTCTTAATAAAAATTGAGTGTGGACTATCATTTCTTGGACCACCGGCAGAGATACCCCAAACAGGATTGCCTGATGGATTGTATTTTAAACAAATTATATCGTTATATCCTTTTGAAATAAATGTATCATCACCAACAATTAATGTGTCACTATAAGATGCAGCTAAATAAAAATTGTTTAAGGAATCCACAGTTAATTTTGGCCAAAAATCTGTATTGGGCAAATAAACATTTATTTTTTTTTCCCATAAAAGGTCTCCAACAGCTGAAAACTTTCTTATAGAATCTGTAATTACTACTAAAACATTATTTGACATATCAATTGTAAACTGAAATAAATGGTTGCTAATCCAAGTTTGAACCCATTGAAAATTTCCATTTGTATTATACTTAGCTATAAACCAAGTTGTTTTATTTGGAGTATCGGGTATTATTGTATCCGGAAAAATTCCATTCCCTTGATAAAAATTACCTGAAATCAAAATATTATTTTCATGGTCAATAGCTGAAGAAAAAACATGAAAGCAATTAGTTTCATTATATCCTGGAACTTTTGCCCAGATAAGATCTCCATTGCTTGATAATTTTGCAATTAATGGATTATGAAAAGGCGTTGCAGTTATTGTATCCCCTTCAATTATTATTGATGAATGAAAACCAGCTGTTAATATTAGATCATTATTATTATCTAATTTAATATCTGCGGTATAATCATCAGTTGACCCTCCAATTAGCTTATACCATATTAAACTTCCGGAACTGTCAAATTTGGCAACAACAATATCTATAGAATTGTTATTACTTATCAATGTTATATTTTCAAAATTGATTGTGTCACTAAAACTTCCGGTGATATAGATATTGTCATAAGAATCAGTTGTCTGACTGACTATTTCAAAGGGAATTTTTTTTACCCATTTAAATGGTGGTATTTGTCCGAACAAGTCAATTGAGGATATGACAAATAATAAAAAGATAAATATTTTCATTTTAAAATTGTTTTAGGCAGTCATTAAACTTTTGTTTTGAAAAACGATTTTTCTAATAATAGTGCATAACGTCAATTTGTCTAAAAACTCAAAATCACTGAATTTTTTTATAAAAATATTATATCATATTATATTGATAATCAATGATTTATATTTTTTACAATCAAATTTATTTTATTTTTTTATTAGTTTTTAGACATTCTGACGTGTTAGGATTTGTTATTTTTTTTTATACAAATCTATATTTTGCAGTATTTTTATCTCCAAATTTTTCAATTATGTTATTTTCTACTGCAAATTTCAAATCTCTGCTTGCTGTTGATGGTGAAATTTCTTTAAAACTTCTAAGATATTCTTTTCTTGTAAAAAAATCATTCTTGATTATTGATTTATACATATTTATCCTATCCAAATTTGTCAATGCTATGTTTTGTATTTTGAGTAACTCTTCTAATGATTCTTTGATTATTTCAAGCATAAATTCAATGAATAATGTCGATGTGCCTTTTTTGTCAGATATTCCCAATGCATTATAATATTTTGTCTGCCTTTCTTTTATCAATGTTTCAATTGGCAAAAATTCAAAAACAGGATATTTATTCTTCAAAATAAGAGTTTGCCATAATCGCCCCATTCTTCCATTCCCGTCAAGAAAAGGATGAATAAATTCAAGTTCATAGTGAAAAACACAACTTTTTATTAATATCAAATCTTCATCATTCTTCAGGTAATCAAACAAATCATTCATTAACGGTTTAACCATTACTCCTTTAGGAGCAATATGAGCTATTTTCGAACCTTTTACAATACCAACTGATTTACTTCGTAATCTTCCCGGTGATTCTAGTCCATCCATTAAAATTGCATGTGCTTTGCAAAATGAACTCATGGAATAAGGTTTTAATTCATCTATTTTATCATATACTGATATTGCGTTTTTAACTTCTATGATGTCTTTTTTAGGACCAACAATCCTTTTGTTTTCAATTATTGCAGTAATTTGTTCAATTGTTAATGTATTTCCTTCTATTTCAAGTGAAGATTGAATTGTCTTAACCCTATTTTTCTTTCTTAATTCTGTCGGTAGTTTATGTAAATGAACTGAATTTACTTCTCCAATCTTCTCGGAGATTATTGCTATTAAGTTTAGAATTTTTTTAGTTATTTCGTAAGGAGGTTTCATATTAATTAAATATTGATAGTATCATTTGATAGTATCAAAAGTAAAAATTTATTTATATTATTTTTTTTTTTTGATAATATTTTTCATGCTTGCTACTAATAAAGCCTAACGTAATAGTGTTTTATGCAAAATTCAAAAATACAAAAAAAATTATATTTTAGTTGCTAATGGGGCAATTCTTAAATTTCAATGATTATTTCAGAACAATTACTCTGGTTATTATTCTGTCAGCTGTTGTTATGTTGATAAAATAGGTTCCTTTTGCTTTATCGGAAATGTCAATAACTGTATGTTTTGAATTTGGCTGAACTTTTTTAACAACTCTGCATCCAATGTCTAACACCTCAATTTGGTCTGTTTCATCACCATAAACAATAAACTTACCTGTTGTTGGGTTTGGATAGATAATTATTTTCTCATCAATAGAGTAGCTTACAACAAAAGCAGTTGTAGTAGTATTTCGTGTGATGGAAAATTCTGATGTATTGTTGTTTTGGTCAATAGCTATTGTTGTTAGAAAATCAGAAGCAATCAAGCCGGTTAATGTATCTGACCAGTTTCCTAAAATATCCGGTGTTACAGAAGACAGATATTCAATGCCTTGTCCATGTCCGGACAAATCAGGGATAGCACGAAATATTTGTATGGTTACAGTTTCAGGATTTTGTGTGTCTATTGTTCCTGAAATAATTGTTTCATTAGGTCCTGATACAAATATTACAGTGTCAATTTCAGGATAATTCATCTCTTCGTTGGGACCGGAATCTCCATCTCCGGCATCGTTAGCATTTACACCGGGCAGATACAAATCAATTCCAAGTGCTCCGTTACTAAATATGGAATTATATGAGATTAGATTGAAATCATCATTGTCATTCATAATGGTTACACCATTTCCATTGTTGAATGCAATAATATTGGCATTTTGTAAAGAGCCGCCAATAATAGTGTTTTTGGGTCCTTCGGCAATTCTGACACCATCAATACCATTGCCAAGAGATTGTGTTCCTGTAATATCTGTCCCAATCATATTTTTTGTTATAATAGTAGAATCCGACCCTGTAATATGAATTATAATACCTTGTTGCAGATTACCTGATATCAGATTGCTGTCAATAATATTACTATATGGCGCTCCATCAACAACAATACCGTTTGCGTTTGGAATAGCAGTTGTCCCTGAAGGGTCAGTGCCAATATAATTTCCTTTTACCAGATTATTGTGTGTTCCCATATTATAAATAAATACACCATATCCTGAATTTCCTGATATAATATTTTTATGGTCAGGAGTATCTCCACCAATAATATTGTAGGCAGCACCATCATCAAATAAAACGCCATAAGTATTTGGGACAGCATTGTTTCCTGTTACATCTACACCAATATAATTTCCTATGATTTCATTGTAATTGCATCCGGCT
>CAZZDX010000251.1:0-4736 GCA_964653185.1 uncultured Bacteroidales bacterium | reverse complement strand
AAATATTAAATGACATTTAAACGATAACTATAATAATATTAAATTTAATCGGACAACAATGATAAATAATGACAAATCCAAAATTATTAATATCAAAAACTTATATATAATATCAACATAGATAGTATTCCGGCAAGCATAATAATTTTATATAAATTACTTAAAAAAGAATAGTCCTGTTTTTTACCGGCTTTATAAATTTTATACACTAAATAGATAAATGGTATTTGAATTACTATAAGAAAATACCAAAAAAGCAACTTATATCCCGATTGAAAACATTTTATCTGAACAAAAAGCAAAAGCAAAAACGAAGATATTGTTAAGATTGTAACTATTATTTTAGTGTTTTTTATACCTAACACAACCGGTAATGTTTTGCATCCTACTTTTGCATCGCCTTTAATATCTTCAATATCTTTAACTATTTCACGAGCTAATGAGATGATAAAAGCAAAAAATGTATATAATAATACTAAAATTTTAATGTTTTCAAAGCAAAAAACATTTCCTATTTTTGATTTAAGAGCATAGAATTCAAATAACCATACTATAAAAATAACAGAAGCAGACAAAAGAGCTACGAGTAAATTGCCGGATAAAAAACTACGTTTATATCTAATAGAATAAAGCCATAATGTAACTGAAAGTATAACATTAATAAATCCTAAAAAAACATATCTTGTTTTATAAGCAACATAAAAACCAATAATTATAGCAATAGCACTAAAGACCGTATGTAATAATATTGCTTTTTGTCTGGGAATATACTTGCCTAATATAAGCTTATCAGGATTATTTATGCGGTCAATTCTTATATCAAAATAATCGTTTATAGCATATCCTGCACCTGAAACAAATATGATTGATAAAACCAAAAGAAAAAAATCCAACTCATTTAATTGTAAACTAATATCTTCTAATTGTAGAATGGGATTTATTATACAAAATCTGACCAAATACATTGTCAGTGCTATTATCAAAAGATTTTGCAAACGAAAAAGTTTTAAATATATAGATATTTTTTTCATTTGTTTTTGTTTCTGTTTTCGTAACTAACTCATTATTAATTACTTCGGGCTTTTAGCTATAAATGGTTAAAATTTTAACTTTTTTATTTTTTATTTACTCACCCCAACCCTCTCTACTAGTAGAGAGGGAGTAATTTGTAAAGTTAAAATTTTAACCGCTTGAAGTATATCTTTTGGCATTTAGCTTTTGTTATTTAATCTTTATTTTTATACTCATAACTAATAATTAATAATTCATAATTCATAATTCATTGGCTTATTTCATCCATCCACTTATCATTAATTTTTAAGACCTGTTCAACAATATCTCTTACGCAACCTTGTCCGCCATTTTTATGTGATATATATTTTGAAATGGATTTTATCTCTTCTACTGCATCAGCAGGACAAACAGGCAATCCTACATTGAGCATTATTTCATAATCCGGTATGTCATCTCCCATATATAAAACATTTTTTGAATCAATATTATTTTTAGTAATATAATCTTTATAAAATTTTAATTTGTTTTCTATACATAGAAAAACATCAGTAATACCTAATTTTGAAAAACGTTTTTTTATAACTTCGGAATCAGAGCCGGAAATTATCACAATTTTAAAGCCCTTTTTAGCTGCAAGTTGCAATATATATCCATCTTTAATATTTGATGTTCTCACAAAATTATTATCAGATACAAGCCATATATTTCCATCAGTCAAAACACCATCATAATCAAAAATTAAAGTATTTATTTTTTTTAAAATGTCTCTATAATCAATCATTTTTTTATTTGTTTTATATTTTCTTTGCGTCTTGTCGTCTTTGCGAGAGTTTTTTTACTACAAAGTCGTTACAAACCAAAAAATTAAAATTTATTTATTCGCTAAAGTTAATAATGGCTAAAGCCGTTAGTCATAAAGTATGTTTCATAATATCACCAGTAATTAAATCATATATTTTTTTATAATCATCATTATAAGAGAGTAAATCCAAATGCTGGTTTATTGTCTGTATGTCTTTTCTTATTGCAGGTCCTGTCTGTGCATTATAAGGGCTGTTAAAAGCAATCTTATCTGCTGTCTCTTTTATCAAAGGTCTTAGTATATCAAAATCAATATCATATTTTTTTAAAATATCTTCTGCAATATAATACATATAATTTGTAAAATTACAAGCAAATACAGCAGATAAGTGTAATATTTTTCTTTTTTCAGAATTTATAACATATACATATTTTGATAAATCTTTTGCAAAAGCAGATAATATTTCCTGATTTTTCAATGTGTTTGCTTCTATACAAACAGGTATTGTATCAAAATCCAAATATCCGGTTTTTGTAAATGTCTGCAAAGGATAAAAAACGCCAAAATTTGATGATACATGTTTCAAAATTTCCATAGATACGGAACCTGATGTATGAACTATCAAATTATCCTTTAAATGAATATTTTTTACAACCGATGATATAGATGAATCTGTAACAGCCACAATATAAAGGTCTGCATCTGTAACAATCTTATTCAAATCTGTTGTATATGATGTATGAATTTTATTGCCAAGGATTTTTGCTGATTTCTCTGTATGGCTATATATCTGAACAATATTTTTATCTTTATTTTTTAAAGCCAAAGCCAGGTTAGTAGCAACATTCCCCGCTCCTATCAGCACTATTTTTTCTATCCTGGATAAAGACATTGTGAAATTAATTATATTGTTTTTAAAAATTTGTTCTTTTAATTTTTGTAAATATAAAGCAGCAGTGGCAGCAGCAGCGGCAGCAGCAGCGGCAGTACCAAGCAACTATGTTCGAATTCTATGGTTAAAAAAAATAATTTAAACAATTTTTATTAACATTTTATTAACAATTATTAAGCTACTGATTGCAAATTCCTCATTTATCGGAACGAATACCTGATTTTGGGGTAAATCTTTCTGGATTATCTGCCATACTTCCTAACATTTTACCGACTTCTTCATATCTGATAATTAATGATTGGTGAATTTGTCAGGCAGTTGCCTGATTCACAATTTTTTACAAAATCAATCCATACCAAAGTTTCACTTGATTCTCCATCTGCATCACTTATTTTGCTTGTAAAGTTTTTTGGATATCTTCTTTTTCTGTATGCTTCTGCTATATTGGAACATACTGATCTTGACGATCTTCTTATTTGATCTGTTAATGAATAAGTTTCTTCCTTTGGAAATTTTTTTGATATTTCAAATATCTCCATTGCTAACTGATAGGCTAACTGATAAACTTTTAAATTTTTAAAACCTCTATTCATTTCTAAATATTTTAAAACTAAATTTTACTGCCACTGCTGCTGCTACTGCCACTGCTGCTGCTTTATATTCACAAAGACCTGTGCTGAACTTGTTGAAGTATTAAAAAACTTGCTATAATAACAAAGTTTTACAGGGTAATAGTATAATTTCATTCAACAGTAATATTTTTTATTGCTCCACTATTTTTATAAAATTGAACTTTTGTTTTTTGTGCAGGCAAATATTCTACAACCCCAAACTGACTAATCAGTAATGTTGTATCGGATTTTGTTATATTTCCCTGATTTACAGATACTTTGGCATATTCCGGGATACGATAATATAAACCATGTTTTTTTTCTTTAGATTTTTCATTAATAGTATTAAAGACATCTATCACTTGTGTATCAGATGTTTTGTCAATCTTAATAACTACTTTCTCGCCATTTTCGTCTCCTGTATTTAAAATACCTTTTTCTGATGAAAACTTAAATAAAGTTGTAGATTCAAAGTTTCCATTTTTTTGCGGCGTATATGTAAACTTATATTTTAGAATCTTTGTTACAGTATAACCTGTAAAAAGTGTTAAATATTCATTTTCAAGTTTATCTAACTCTTTGCTCATATATTCAAGAGTTGATTTTTCATAGTTAACTTCATCAAAGCCGGTTATTAAATTATATCTGCTCTCTCTAATTTTACTTAGAAAATCAGCAGCATCTTTTGCTTTTTGTTCTAATGATTTTTTAACTATCTCTTTCTTAAAAAAAAGTTTTTTAACAGTAATTGTATCTATTCTAACCCTTTTAATAATAGTATCTATTTTTTCAAATAAATTATTTTCTGCTAAATATCTAAAATTTTTATCTGGCTGATATAATATTTTCTCTCTTTCAGAAATAATATGTGGAGCAGAAATACTTTCTGAATAGTCGTTTACATTACATATTAACCCTGCTTCGTCAAGACCTAATAAAAACATTCTGTTTTTTTTACAAATATTATTACCTAACTCAATAAAATAAAATTGACTTGGATCTCTTTCAGGATAACTGCTAATATTTACATCTGTCAATTTATAAAAACTGGATTTTTTTTTAATAACATCTTTTAACCCAAGATATTTTTCTACAAAATTAGCATAAGGACCTTTTATTTTATCAGTCCTTTCAACTGTTATATCAACAGTGATAACAGTTTGCGGTAAGGCATAATATAAACCCTGGTTTTGTGAAAGATTTTGGCATTTATTAACATGTATAACATTAAAACTTGAACATCTTATCAGGAATAAACTTATCAGTATTATAAAAATATACTCTGTTGTAATAAAGAATGATTTCATAAAATTAAAAATATTTTTGGTTTTAAATATTTAACAAATTTACATAAAAAATACTTAACCGTTCACAGCTCATTATTTTATAACTGTTTGTATCATTAAACATATATTAA
>CAZZDX010000250.1:0-4776 GCA_964653185.1 uncultured Bacteroidales bacterium | reverse complement strand
TTTGCACTTCCTGTATTTGCTGCTGAATACCGCCCGGTAATGTAACAGTATTTAATGCACTCATTACAGTATCTGTAACCGGTGAGTTTGGAACTATTATATTTTTTAATATGCCCGGTGGCAATGGTGTTGGTTTTTCTTTTATTGCTGCAAGCAATACCCTGTCTGAAAGGTATGGCGAAGCATTATTCAAAGCATTTTTTACCTGTCCTGCTGATTTGTTCTGGTGTATTTTATTAATTAATATTTGTGTCTCTCCTTTGTCTATTAAATTTGTTAAATTTTCTCTCTGCACTTTGTCAGTATTGATTTTTTGTTTTAGAGCGATTGGTTTCAGACCTGAAATTAAATGCGAAGGGCAGGAAGTTTCCGAAAATGATACTCCACAATTATTAAGAGTTACAATCTGATTTGTAATAAAAGGAATTGTATTTGCATCAGAATGATGATTATAAATAATAGGAGTGACACCATCATTTGCATGGATATTACCAAATGTTCCAATGGTATTGAATTTATTACCTGCGGGACCACAAGGGTTATCATTATTATAAAAGCCCTGATATAAGGCAATACTGCCAGAAGTAACAGAAATATCAGCAGAGATATTAGAATATTGATTACATAAAAATTCCAGACCTGAGTAATCACCTAATGGAGCGGCAATATCAGTAAATCCTCTCTCACAAAATAACCCTGCACCTGCATTTATGCCCTGTGCCTGAGAACCAATGACCAAGTCATTAAAAGTATTATTATAAATTTCATTAGAATGAGTGCCTGAATTATTAACAACAAGCCCGACAAATCCATCATGAGTAGTAGAAAAGTTATTTTCTTCTACTGTATATCCAGAACAATTATCTAAATAGATACCTATTGAAGGATAAAATTCCCAATATGGAGAAAATGGTGGACCAACCGATATTGAATAGCCAACATCAATATCATTTCTTGTAACTACTGCACTATTTATGCCTCGTAATACTATTGAACCAAAATTATCAATAAATTCATTTCCCTTAATTGTTAAAGTAACCATATTATTTGAGTTATTAGCATAAACAGCATAATACAGGTTTTGAAAAGTATTTGGCTGGTATTGTGTGCAGGGATATGTTTGTGAAATACATAATGGTTTAACATTATAGCTTGCATCATAACTCATTATTCCATTACCTGTGTAATCAGTATTAGTATTTCTGAATGTATTGCCATATATACTTATTCCGTCAACATCATATAATCCAATAAACTCATAAGGCGGGTTTGATATATCAATATAATCTTCTGTAGTTTCAAAAGAGCAGTTTATTATATGACTTATATTATTTTTTGGTGTTCCTGTAGAGGGATGAGAATTATGATAAGGACCAAACCATATACCATTTTTATTATTTCTGAATGTTACATTATTTGCCTGTATAATGCCTCCTGTATAAGCCCAGTCATAATCTTCATTTCCATCTCCGTCAATATCACCAAGTGACTTTATTGTTCTTATAGCATTTAGATCATTTTCAATTATTGCTCCGTTTATTAAAACTACTTTTCCCTGTGCGCCGGATGTATATTGTGATTCATAACTGTCGCCCCAGACCTCTATGCCTCGCCAAAAGTTATGATTGTCATTAATTAAGTAACTGTTATTGGTTAAGTGAGAGCCATCAATTATTAATTTCCCGCCTCTTTTAACAATAATTTTTCCATCATCAGGTAATACATAAGTTATTGAGGTTGGTATAAAACTAACTTCTGTTCCCTGAGTAATATAAATATCTTTTGAAATTCCAATTATACCTTTGTATGAAGCTGTTAATGTAATATCATCAAATAATAATGTTGGATATTTTATTGATGTATTTTCGCCAATATTTCCATAATCTTCCCATATTGGATTTTCTTTCCCTCCTGGTAGGTTAATGTTACCCAGACGTGAATTCCCTTCAAGATTAAACTCCTTCGTTTCATAATTTGATATTTCGCCATCATCATTTTTATCAGCATTAACAATAGGACAGTAATAGCAAGGGGGAGTAGAAGAACCGCAAGGATATTCTCCTACTATAGAAGCCATTATATGTAAATTAAATTCACTATGTGCATATTGATGAGTTACTCCATTATAATTTATTTCTTCATTTTCATCAGAATAATAAGGGTAGTCACAGACAGGGTTATAGGGACGGAGAGTTCTCTGATCTGCTTGATAGGAGGATCCACCAGGCTCACATGATGTTAAAATAGTTGTTTTATTATTTATCAGATTTATATTTTCTTCAGCAAAACCGCCACTACTACATTGTGCCATCCATATTGTTCTTTTATTATAATGAATTTGATTTAACAGGTTAGAAAAATCACTTGCCATCATAAACTCATATACTTCAGGATTAACGTATGCTAAAGCTATAAAACATTCTTCACCAGGATCCCATCCCGGGTTTTCATTTGCTGGGTCATTTAAAAATCCGCCATGATCAAATGTCCAAACAAAAAGAAAATCATCATCAGTTAATGCAGGGATACCTTCAGAAGGATTTCCGTCTTTTAACCATTCAAAAATATTTTCTACATACTCAACTGTTGCCGGATAATCTGTAATATTCGGGTCAAAATCATATTTAGGTGCAATAGGATAATCTGTTGGTTCATAATCATTTCCGTTCCCATAAAGAAGAAATATATTATCATCTGTATATCCTTCATTTAATAACTCTCTATATAAGATTGCAGCATCACACCAAAATTCCTCATATCCTGGTATATGTACAGGATATGGTGGCTCATCTGGTGGTATAGAATCTGGCTCATCAGGATCAATTGGCACTTTATAATTATAAGGAATAAAAACAAGATTTTCATTTCCTTCTTTCCTAAGAGTTAAAGTTGTTGGATCAGTATCAGTTGCTTCTGCGCCTACTATTAATACAGCATATTTTTGCTGTGCTATTGTAGAATTAAAGACAAAAATTAAAAATATGTAAATAAATATTTTTTTCATTTTATTTTTCCTCCTTTTTTAGTTAATTATTATTTTTTTAACTTTTATATTGGTTTCACTTTGAACTTTTACAAAATATATTCCTTTAGAACAATCTGACAAGTCAATTTTTTCTAAAATAAGACCTGTTTTATTAAATTGCTTATTATAAACAAGTTGTCCGTTTACATTAGTAATTTCTATTGACATATCCTCCTTATTTGAATTTTGGACTTTTATATTAAATATGCCATTATTAGGATTTGGGAATATATTTAAATTTATTTTTTTGTTAAAATTATTTATAAATTCTATGTTTCCGCTTTCGTCTGTTTTAATAAGATAAACATCGGAACTTCCGTTGCCAAAGCTACTTCTTGTGGAACCACAAATGATATATCCATTATCATTAGTTTGTTGGACAGAATACCCCATGTCATCTTCTGTGCCGCCATAAGTTCTTGTCCAAAGTGTATCTCCGTTTATATCTGTTTTTATTAAACAGACATCATTATTTCCTGCACCAAAACTTTTAGTATAGCCAGTAATAATATATCCATTATCATTAGTTTTATAAATATATCTTCCTATATCATCATAAATACCACCAAATGTTTTATACCATTGTTGAGTACCTATAGAATCAATTTTTATTATATATACATCCTTCCCATAGGTATAGGAGGTATCATAATTTTGTGTGTAACCGCAAATAACATATCCATTATCATTAGTTTTTGCTATTGAATAACCCCAGTCCTCATATGCTTCACATGTTACACTTGTTTCACCATAAGTTTTAGTCCATAATGTATCTCCATTTATGTCTGTTTTAATTAAGTAAATATTATTCATATTAGTACCATAACCCCTTTTTGTTGTTTCTCCAGCTATAATAAATCCGTTATCATTTGTTTGTAATACAGATAGTCCATAATCATTATTTAGTGCAGAATATTCATATGATCCACCATAAGTTCTTGTCCATAATGTATCTCCATTTTCATTTATTTTAACTATATAAACATCAGATTCGCAAACATAATTATAATTATCCTTTGTGGTCCCTACAATAACGTATCCATTGTCATTAGTTTGTTGGACTGAATGACCAGAATTATATCTTGAAGTTAAAATTTTAGTCCATAATGTATCTCCATTTATGTCTGTTTTTATTATGTACGTATATACAGTATCAATAGATATTTTAGTACTACCAACAACGATATATCCGTTATCATCTGTTTGTAATACAGAAAATCCATAATCATCATTTATTTCGCCAAAAGTTTTTGTCCATAGAGTATCACCATTTTCATCTGTTTTTATCAAATAGACATTAGCACCGGTACTATCACCAAAACTTTTAGTATAGCTAGTAATAATATATCCATTATCATTAGTTTGTTGGACAGAATATCCCATGTCATCTTCCGTGCCGCCATAAGTTTTTTCAAAAGTAATTTGTCCAAAACAAAACTGCACAATTACAGCAAAGAGCAGTGTTAAAAGTATTTTAGGTTTCATATTTTTATATTTTTAAAGTTAAAAAACAAAGATACAAAAAATTTAGTCAATAAAAAAAATTGGTTTAGCCAAAAAAAGTATTAAATTTTAAATTATTTTCAGTAACAGTAGCATTATTTATGTTTTTTAAAGTTATACTTCTGAAATTATCAATAAACTCATTTCCGTTAATTGTTACAGGAATGAAATTATTTGAGTTATCAGCATAAATAGCATAATACAGGTTTTGAAAAGTATTTGGCTGGTATTGTGTGCAGGGATATGTT
>CAZZDX010000249.1:0-4798 GCA_964653185.1 uncultured Bacteroidales bacterium | reverse complement strand
TAACAGTAAGAATATAAGTTGTTGTTATGGTTGGGCTTGCCACAGGATGATGTGTAAATGGATTATCCAAACCTTGTGCAGGACTCCATTCATAAGTATAACCAATACCTAATCCATCTCCGAGTGTTACACTATCTCCCAAACAAATTGTATGGTCAGGACCTGCATCTGCTGTTGGGTTTGGATTAACAGTTACTATAACAGATAGAAATATCAAAGATGTTAATATTGATTTCATATACTTATATTTTTTTAAAAATGACTTACTGTTCTGACTTGACCCTTTCATCTTACCAGCACCATCTTTTCACTCTTAACTACTTTGCCATTTATAACAAGATTACATACATAAATTCCTTTTCTCCAGCCCAATGTATGAACCATTGTTTTGTTACTGCCTTTTTTAAGTACAAGTTTTTTTAACAGTTGTCCTTTTAAACCATATATTTTTATTATGCCTTTGTCATCTGCAGCAATGTATGCTTCTATGGTAAAACTATTATCACTTGGATTTGGATATAATTTAAAGTTTAGATTTCCAGCATTAAAGTCCTTTATTCCTGTATTATCTAATATTGTAATTGTTTTATCCACAGTAAGAGTGCAAATTTTTGCACATAGGTTATGATTATGTAAAATTGTTAGCCCAATAGTATAAATACCAGGATTATAATATGTATGCAATGGCTTTTGTATTGTATCTGTTTCCCCGTCTCCAAAATCCCATTGCCAGCTATTAACATAAGCATTGTTATTGTAAAATTGCACTTGCACTGAATCATCTGTGTTCATATAAAAAGTATCTCTGATTGTATTAGTATTTGGTAGCATAGTATGTATAAGTGGTTGAATATAATTACAGGAAGTATCTGCCGGGCTATACCATTTGGCTATTTTACGGGCAGGAATTATACCTGCTGTGTCAAAACCTCCTCCTACAAATAATGTATCATGATAAACTTCTAAAGCTTCTACTTTACATTTAATACCTTCTCCAAGAGTATCCCAGCTTATTCCATTCAAACGATAAATAGCATGATCCCCACCTGGACAGCTATTAGAAAAAGTACCTGCATAAAGTTGGTTATGGTAAATAATAAGAGAAGTTGGGGTATGCAGAATATTTATCCAATCTCCAACTTCTGACCACTTATATCCATCCCATTTTGCAAGAAAATTAACTAAAATACCTCCTGCATAATAAAAAGCTCCTCCTACATAAAGAAAGTTGTTTATTGTATCAACTACCATATCATTTACAAGATCGCTTATACCGTCACCTAATGGTTTCCACTGGCTGCCATTCCAAGAGGCAATATTATGAGCGGTTCCTTCAGGGGTAGTTAAAGTAAGCCTTCCTCCTACAATTAATTCCCCGTTATATATTGCCAATGCATTGTTAAATTTAGCATAAGTTAATTCTTCTCCATAATTCCACACGTTATGCCAATTGCTACCATCCCATTTCGCTAAGTTCCAAACTTTTATTCCTTCTGTTTGACCAGCGGGTACCTCTAATTGATAAATAGAACCTATTACATATAATTCTCCATTAAAAACTTCCATATCACAAATCTCAGCAGTAGCATAAGGATCAATATATCCTGTGCCAACAGCATGCCAGTTTGCTCCATCCCAGCGTGCCATTTGATTTTTAATATTAATACTTCCTCCACCTACCGAAGCAAAATCTCCTCCTATATATATTTCATTGTTATAATCTTTTATACAATAAACAGTTACATCATCGCCTGTTCCTCCTCCAGGATTATACCAATTTATTCCATCCCAAATAGCAATATTATTTATTGTTTCTGTTCCAACATATAAAAAAAATCCACCTACATACAATTTATTATTATATGTATATAAGTCATATATACAAGCTCCGCTATGTCCAATTCTTCCAGGTACAGTATCCCAGACCTGAGCTAATAATTGAATATTGAATAATGAATATTGAATAATAATAAATAATAATAAAATAATTCTTTTCATTGTTTCATTTATTTGTTATAAATTAATATTAATCAGGTTTACTTGATCAATACCATTTTATCATATTCCAGAATAGTTCCGTTTATTTCAATACAATAAAAATAAATTCCTCTATCCCAGTCAGAAGTATAGATTTTTAATATATTATTTCCTTTGTTTAGCTGGTATTTTTTAATGAAATTTCCTTTAACATTATATACTTTAATAAATACATTTTTACTTTGATCCGGCACATAGTAAGGAATATTTGTAAAATTATCAAAAGGGTCGGGATAATTTTTGCCAAGGTATATATGTTTTTGTTCAGAAATGTTATTATTATCCTGTTCATCGTTAAATTGTATTGTCTTTAAGTTCCCTTCACAAGAGGGAAATTGTATGGGGAAATCTTCCCAATAGACAAGACGTAAAATTGATTTGGCATTACTTGTTGCTTGGGATTCTGGTATTTGATATGCTAAACTACGTATAAACTGTTCCTGTGCACTGTCTATTTCAAATACAGTATTAGTATCCAAAGCCAGTTGTAATATTATGTTTTGTAATTCTATCCAGTCCTGTTCTTCCTGTGTATTCCCAGGCAAGGAATTTATCTTGGTTTGTGCTGCTGACAAGTTATTATCCAATAAAAATGTTCCTGCTAATATTTTATTGGCAATTACAGTATTTTCTGTTTCAAGCAGGTTAATAGCCGCATTAACTGAATCATCTTTTAATGTATCAATAATAATACTATTCAGTGCTAATTTTCTTTCTAATTTTGCTCTGTCAATTTCTCTTTGTATTGTAGTAAGAGTTCTGTAATCAGGATTTATTACCTGCACATTTATTATCTGGTTTGCAATGCCCGGAGGTAATTCTTCAAGTTTGTTACTTAAATATGGTTTTACTTTATCTGATACAGGTGAACTGGGGAGCATTACCTGTTTAAAATGTCCCGGTGGTAATGGATTTGTGCGATTTATTGTTTCTATTATAACAGTATCAGAAAGAGGTGATGCATCTGTCAGCATATTTTTTAAATGTCCATTAGAAATATTACTATTAATAGCACCAAGCAAGGCATCAGTACATCCATCTCCGTCTAAGGTACTTTCAAATGAATTGTATTCTGTTTCAAGTGCTGCTATTTCATTGCTCTTATCCTGTAGAAATTCTAATGTTTTTTTACTTCCCGGTGCACAGGAAAATCCACCAAGACCAGATAGTTTTGGAATTTCTGTATTGTAAACACCTATTCCAAACCATTGCAATGCTGGTATTGGTTCCGGTGTAACTGATTGCGTTCCTTGTGCTGACTTGCTGTGCCTGTAATAATCATAAAGAAATATAGCATGTGAATTAGGAGGAACAAAAAGCCAGGAAGTTTGAATTTGTTTTTTAGTAGAAGGAGGATTATCCGGATCAAATTCATTTCCTGCCATATCATGGTGATCTGTTGTATATTCTCCCTGGTCAGCCAAAGGTCCTTGGTTCAACCAGTTTACTTCATATTCTGTGTCATTAGTTGAAGGATTATGTCTGTTACATTTTATCTCTAAAAATGAATTATCCTGATATGTATATATACCATACTTACAACTATTAAATATATTACCTTTATAATCATAACTTTCTGCTTTTATAGTTCCTCCTCCTGCATCGGAATTATTAATAATAATACCATATTTTAATCTTTCAAATTGATTATCCAATATTTTAAAGCCGGATGAGTTTTCTAAATAAATTCCATGCAAATAATCATCTTGTGAAGGATTGTTATTTTCAAATTTATTTTTTTTAATTCTACTTAACACTCCAGAATATTCGCTAATTGCTGTTTCTGTAATATTTTTGAACTTATTACCTGCAATATATTGTGTAGAGTATAAACTATTAGTAGTATTAAAAGCCCTAAAGCCATAAGTAAGTTTTTCAAACAAGTTGCCTTCACCGAAGCCATCACCACCTATAGTACATAAAGCATTATGTGCTTCTATACCGGTCTCTATATTATAAAAAGTATCAGCTTTAACAGATACATTTCTGACTTTCCACTGATAAATACCAATACAGCTTCTGCCATGGTCATTGGCTTTGGCGTAAAAACGGTTAGCATTATTAGGATATGTATAAAAATTAGTAATATGATAACCCGGGTCTAAAAGATGCCCGCCTTTAAAATTACAGTTTTCTATTTCACTTATATTTGTATATTCATAAGGAGTAAATTTAATGCTTACAGCATTATGGTAAAAATTACTGTTATGAGCATTAATAATGCCGCCGCCATAGTAAGGGTTATATAGTATTCTGGGGCACATCATAATAAGGCAGGGCGGATAAGGACAATAAACATTAGGACAAACATGGCATATAATCGGTCGTCCGAGTAATACTGCATTATGTGCGTTTTTTATAGTTGCTCCGTTTTTCATTGCAAGTTTGCCTTGATAATCAATATCAGAAACAAAATGTGTTTTGGAAGAATTGCCCCAGACCTCTATGCCTTGCCACATTGTTTCACATTTAACGAGATTGTTGGGATCTATACCTGACAATATTGCGCTGTCCAGTATTAATATTCCTCCTCTTTTTACTATAATTTTTCCAAGAGGACCAAAATGAACATTAACATTCTGCCCTATTATTAATTCAGAGTTTTCTTCAATAGTTAAAGTTCCTTTAATATATATCTTTCCATCCGGATTTGGAGATGTTGATGTCCATTGCATTGGCGAAGATATAGAATCGCTAATGGAAATATTATCATAAGTATAATTAATGATTGTTGTGTCCTCTGAACAACATTCAAAATTAT
>CAZZDX010000248.1:0-4827 GCA_964653185.1 uncultured Bacteroidales bacterium | reverse complement strand
CTATTTTTATGCATCCTAAAGTATGGAAAGCTTCAGGACATATTGATAGTTTTAAAGACCCGATGATTGACAATAAAGATTCAAAAAAAAGATATAAAGTTGATGATTTAATTGAAGATTATATTCAAAAAATAAAAAATAAAATATCAAAAGAGATAGAAAAAGCTAAAAAAAGATTTGGTAATGCTTTTGATGAACACCAGTTTTTAAATACTAATAAAAAAATACTTGACTATAAAAATAAGATTGAGGTAATAAACAAACGTTTATATTCAGACCTTGATAAAGGCGATTTGACTGATATAAAAAAATTGATTGAGGAACTTGGCATTGTTTGCCCTGTATCCGGTTCAAAAAACTGGACAGATGTCAGGCAGTTTAACTTAATGTTTTCTACACAATTAGGTTCTTCGGATCAAGATAATAATAAAATTTATTTAAGACCTGAGACAGCACAAGGTATATTTGTAAACTTTGCAAATGTTCAGAAGACAGCCAGAATGAAAATTCCTTTTGGCATTGCACAGACAGGCAAAGCTTTTAGAAATGAGATTGTTGCCCGTCAGTTTATTTTTAGAATGAGAGAGTTTGAACAGATGGAGATGGAATTTTTTGTCCGCCCGGGTCAGGAAATGAAATGGTTTGAATATTGGAAACAAACTCGTATGGAATGGCACCTATCATTAAATATTCCTAAAGAAAAATTTAGATTATATGCTCATAAAAAATTAGCACATTATGCTAATGTCGCTGTTGACATAGAATATGAGTTTCCTTTTGGCTTTAAAGAAGTTGAAGGAATACATTCCCGTACTGATTTTGACTTAATGAACCATCAAAAATGGACAGGAAAAAAATTACAATATTTTGACCCTGAAATTAACAAAAGCTATGTGCCTTATGTAATTGAGACCTCAATTGGACTTGACAGAATGTTTTTGCTTATTATGTGTAATTCTTATAATGAAGAAGAAGTAAAAAATAATGATAAAATTGATATACGAACAGTGCTTAAATTACCTCCGATACTTGCACCTGTTAAAGTAGCTGTCTTACCATTAGTTAAAAAAGATGGTTTACCTGAGACAGCTCGTAAGATAATGGATATTCTTAAATATAATTTTATGTGTCAATATGATGAAAAAGATGCTATAGGAAGACGATACAGAAGACAAGATGCTATTGGCACTCCTTTTTGTATTACTATTGACCACGAATCATTAGATAATAATACTGTTACCATTCGTTACAGGGACTCAATGAAGCAGGAAAGAATAGCTATTGACAATATAACAAATATAATTTCTGAAAAATTACTGGTAAAAGTTTAAGATTTCGTATCTATAATTTTATAATATTATTTCTTTCTTGTGCTATTTATTATTAAAAATAGCCATTGTTCTGTCAATACCAATAGTTCCAAAACTTTTTATCATTTTAACAGATTGTTTAATGTGTGGAATTAATAGTTTTTCTTCTTTTTCAGACCATTTGCCTAATACATATTCTATTTGACGTCCTTTGGCAAAATCGTTGCCTGTTCCAAATCTAAGTCGTGGGAAATTGTTTGTGCCAAGAGTTTCTATTATATTAATCAGTCCATTATGTCCACCATCGCCACCGGCAGATTTCATTCTTAAAGTTCCTAAGGGTAAAGCTATATCATCAACTATTATTAAGACCTTTTCAACAGGCACTTTTTCTTTTTTTATCCAATAGTTAACAGCTTTACCGCTTAAATTTATATAAAAAATCCAACGGGGTTAACCATTTTGACAGATTAGTTGTCCCGCACATAGTTATGTGCGTGGCATAAAAACCATTAACAAAACACTAAAATTATTTTTTTATTAAAAAAGTTTCAAATTTTAATTCTAAAAATGACAGAATTAGACAACTAATTATTATCTTCATTTTATATATTTGCATTAAAATTGTTGATATGGAACATAGAGAACAAACATTACAGGATTATTATAAACGAATAAATACAGTATTAGAATATATTAATAATAATCTTGGTGAGAAAAAAATAAAATTAGAAAAACTTGCAGAAGTATCAAATTTCGCAATACGCCATCTTCAGAGAATAATGAAAGCACATTTAAACGAGACAATAGGTGCTTATATAGTTAGAACCCGTCTTGATACAGCTGCAAAATTGATTATTTATTCTAAAGAACAGATAAGTGATATTGCCTTAAATATGGGATATTTAGAGATTTCATCTTTTTCAAAAGCTTTTAAAAAACGATTCGGTATTTCACCGAATGAATATCGTAAAGGCACTAAAGAATTTTATTTTAATCAAATCAATTTAATGAAAACTAAAAAAGCAGAAACTATGGAACTAAAAGAAAAAATTGTGAACACAAACCCTAAGAAGGTTGTTTTTGTTCAGGTAATCGGATATTACAGTAGTAACAAACCTACAGAAGCATGGCAAAAGTTGTGGGCTTATATTGAAAAAAATAAATTAAGTGGTCCGGAAATGGAGTATTATGGCATAATACATGATGATACTGAAATTACAGAAGCTGAAAAGTGCCGGTATGATGCTTGTATAACAATAGATACTGATTTGAAACCTGAGGGACAGATTGGTGTTAAAAAAATACAAGGAGGAAAATATGCTGTATTCACCTATAAAGGACCTTATAAAAATCTTAATGAGATTTATAATGAAATTTATGGTGAATGGTTTCCAAAAAGTGGTGTTGAATTAGCAGAAACACCTTTATTGGAAAAGTATTTGAATGACCCGTCAGAAACAAAACCTGAGGATTTATTAACTGAGATTTATATTCCATTGAAATAGTATAATTGATTTTGAAATCCCAATATTTTTTTGGAATGAAATTGATAAGGCTTTCGAAAAATGTTGGAATGATAAAATTGGTGTTGGAGGATATTTTGATAAAGAACAAATTGAAAAGTAAAGAATATATTGCTCACCTTAATTTCATTATTTATGAACTTGGTGCATGGCAAACAAATTAGATGAATTTGCTGTAAATTTAGCAGTTTTAGATAAATGGAAAGAATGGGATTCGGAACAATCTATTGAAACAATTTCTAATTTTTCAGGAGATATATTACGGGATATAGGCGATAAAAATGTTGATGCAATTTTGGAATTAAGGGAAAAATTACTGGAAACTATTAATAAACTTAAAAAAATAACAAACCATGACAGAAAAAGAATATATTAAATCATTAATAAGAATTGAAGGTATAGGAAAAGTATCTGCAAAGCATTTAATACAAGCAGGAATTAAAGGTCCTGAAGAATTAGAAAATGCAGATGCAGAAAAAATAAATAAAGAAATAATCAAGCTATCAAAAAATGGTAAAATAAAATATAAGGATTCTAAGAAAGCAATAGAGACTTGGATTGAGGAGGCAAAAAAGAAAAATTACTTATATACTTATGCAAAAGAAAAGTATTATAATTTATTTGAAAGAACATTTGAGGATAAATTGAGGTTCATTTTATATGAAAATTTAATTATAAAAAAAGTTGAAAATTTATTAATTGATGAAAATATATTAGTAATAAATAATAATACAATTAAGAAGTTTAAAGATGATTATAAAGATATGGCTGATGTAAGAGAGAGAAATGAAAAAATAGATCAATGGATTAATAAAAATAAAAGTAAAGTTGGAGAATTAAAAAATTTATATAAAGAAGAGTTCAAAAAAAATCTAAAACTTGAACAATTTAAAGAATTTTATGGACAGGATAATGATAAGAGACAATGTGAATACTGTAAAATAACAGAAAGTCAAATATCTGAATTAATACAAAATGAAAGAATAGTAACAAAAAGAATTTATAGCCGTGGTAGAAAAATGGAAGTAGATAGAAAAGAACCAAATGGACTTTATACATTAAGTGAAAGGAATAAAAATGGTAAATTTTTAAATAGTAATATTGTATTAAGTTGCTATTGGTGCAATAACGCAAAAACAGATGAATTTTCTTATGAGGAATTTAAAAAAGTTGGAAAAGTTTTTGAACAAATTTGGAAAGAAAGATTAGAAAAATAATCTAACTAAAAATTGACCCCAGTGAAATATCCGTCAGTTGAAAAATTTCACCTTGTAAACAAAAATGAACAATTCTAAAGACATTTCATTAATACAATCAAAGAATTTGAACGATTATTCAGATATTCTCAAAGAGTTTGTTAATTTATTTGGGAAAGAATTTGAAAAGGATATTAAGGCATGGTGTAATAATGAAAAAGGGTATATGCCTGGATTCTGGAAAGTATATTTAATCCGGCTACATAATAATAAAACCGTTGGTATTACAGGTCTTTATTCATTAAACAGCGATAAGAATGACGAACTTTGGTTAGGATGGTTTGGGGTTCAACAAAAATACAGGCGTAATGGTTTTGGTGGTAATGCCTTGGATAAAACTTTTGAAATAGCCAAAGATAAAGGTGCAAAAAAACTTTTTGTTTATACATGGCCTGACAATAAAGCTATTAAACTATTTGAAAAAAAAAGGTTTGTAAAAAATGGAAAGGTGAAAGATATTATTGTTCAAAAAAACCTTTATAAAAAATATTTTGGTTCGCTTAATGATATTGTTTTGCAAAAAATGGTAACTGATTTATTTTAAATTATCCCCTTTTGTAATTGTTTCTCATCTAATAAATTACTTGCCTGTTTAATTTTTAAAATTGCCAAAATTTCAGATGCTAATTTGTTATGATTACTTCGTAAATAATATGTTTTATTTTCGTAACCGTTCACATCTCATTATTTTATAACTGTTTGTATCATTAAACATATATTAATTAATTGACCTAA
>CAZZDX010000247.1:0-4831 GCA_964653185.1 uncultured Bacteroidales bacterium | reverse complement strand
ACTTGAAAGAATATACTCTAAAAAAGCATTAAAAATGTCCTTTATACCTAAAATTACAATTATTATTTTATAAGTTTGTTGTTCAATGTATTAGCATAGAAAAAAGTTAAAATTCTAAATATTATATCCATGATTTCAATACAGGGAATGGAATTTTTTGCTTATCATGGTTGTTCTGAAGAGGAACAAAAGACAGGCAATAATTTTTTAGTTGATTTTTATTTAAAAACAGATTTAAATAAGGCATCAATAACAGATGATTTGACAGATACAATAGATTATCAAACTGTATATCTGCTCATAAAAAAGGAAATGGAGATAAAATCCGGATTACTTGAACATGTTACAAGACGTATCCTTGATTCTGTTTGTAAGAAATTTCCATTGATAGGGGAAGCAAAAGTCAGGATAACAAAACTAAATCCACAATTTGGTGGCAAAGTGCATAATGTAAGTGTTACGCTCTCTACAAAAGATGTTAAAAAATTATGAGTTATGAATTGTTTACATTGATCAGGCAGTTGCCTTATGAAATGTGAGTTTTTTCTATTTTTTTTTTAATAAAGCAATATCCTTTCCTCTTCAAATTGACAGACCATATTATTTTTTCTTCCTGTGTTCTCTGATTTGTTTTAAAAGATATTTTCTGAATTCTTTTTCTGCATTATAAAGTTTTAATACTTTTTTAGCAGGGAGAACAGATTTAAACTTTTGATGATATTCTTTGCGCAAGTCAAGCATTTGTTGTGCATGAATGATTTGCATATCAGCCAATTTTTCAGCTTGTTTATCTGAGAGTTGGCTAAAATCTTTTTTTCCACACATACATTCTTTATGGAATAAGCCCATTAAAGAGTCCTTTTTTGCTTTATATTCATTATAATATGGCCAAAATTTTTGCGATTCTATTGGTGTTAAATCCATTTTTTTGGTAATAAAATCCATTTTTTGCGATTCTATCATTTTTTTTCGTTCCTGTTTGTTACATTCTGTTTTTTGGGCAAAACCATAAAAAGGAATAACCATTATAGAAATAGCAATAAATAGCGATAATATGTTTTTTCGTGTTTTCATGTGTTTATATTTTTGTATTACATTATTAATCTCTACTGTTTTATATTTTTTAAAATTCATTTATTATATCATCTATATTATTATTATCTTCTTCGGACAAATAGTTTATAATATCATCAGCGGATATATTTTTATAGTCAGTATTTTCAGATATATAAGATATTTCTTCATTACTATTTGTTTCATTTACCAATGTTTCTGTAAGTATTTCTTCATCAAAATCTCCGATTTCCAAAATGTCTTCATCTGTCAAAAATCTGGTATAATATTCAATATTATTACTCGCTATTAATATTTTTTGTGTATTTGAATTATGTTTGGAGATTAAAATAAATGCTATAACAATAACTGCTAAAGAGATACTTACATAATATTGAGGTCTTAAAATAAAATTGATTTTTTTTGTCCATGAAGTTTTCCCTGTTTTTTCATTACATCTTTGTTGGATAATAGAAGGCAACTTATCAAAGTAGTCATCGGGGACTATAAAAGGATTTTTCCTATTTATTTCAGAAAGATTTGGAGCTAAATCTTTTAAATTTTGGGATTCGTCTTTATTATTTATGTGTTTTTTGCTATACATTAATTAACAGGTTTATTTATTTGATTAAATTTTTAATAAAAGGTTTAATATTCAGTAAGATATTTTTTAATTTTTTTTACTGCAATATGATAAGATGCTTTTAAAGCACCTATTGAAGTATTTAGTATCTCTGACATCTCTTTATATTTTATTTCATCAAAGTATCTCATATTAAAGATGATTCTTTGCTTTTGTGGTAATTTCAGAATTGCTTTTTGTAGTTTTTTTTGAATCTCATTACCAGTAAAAAAATTATCATCAGTAAATGACTTAGAGAAATAACTTTCAAAATCAGTAAAAGACAGTAGAGATTTTATACGATTTTTATTAATAAAACTAATGGCTTCATTGGTTGCTATGCGATACATCCATGTATATAGCTTTGAATCCTCCCTAAACTTATCAAGATTTTTCCATATTTTTATAAAAGTATTTTGAACTATATCATCAGCATCATCATGATTAATAACAATTTTTCTTATATGCCAGTATATTTGTTTTTGATATTTTCTGACTAATAGATTAAAAGCATAATTTTTGTTATCTTTTTTATGGAATAATTCTAATAGCTCTTTATCTGAATAGTTATTCATAAATTTGTGATACTTACTTTTTTTTACTTACGGGCTATAACTTTAACAGCAGCTTCAACAATATCAGGAGAATCCAGTCCATATTTTTTCATAAGTTGTTCCGGTGTTCCGCTTTGTCCAAAAGTATCATTAACAGCAACCATTTCAATTGGAGTCGGCAGATTTCTTGCCAATAATTGTGCTATGCTATCGCCTAATCCTCCGTTCATCATATGCTCTTCTGCTGTTACAACACATTTTGTTTTTTTTACTGAATCTATGACTGCCAAAGTATCCAAAGGTTTAATAGTATGAATATTTATTATTTCAGCATCTATTCCTTTTTTAGCAAGTATTACTCCTGCTTCAATTGCTTTCCATACCAAATGTCCTGTTGCAAAAATTGTAACATCTTTACCTTCATTTAATAATAAAGCTTTTCCTATTTCAAATTTTTGGTCGTCAGGTATAAAAACAGGCACTTTAGGACGTCCAAAACGAAGGTAAACAGGTCCTTTATAATCTGCTATAGCAATAGTTGCAGCTTTTGTCTGATTAAAATCACAGGTATTTATAACTGTCATATTTGGCAACATCTTCATCAGTCCAATATCTTCAAGTATCTGATGAGTAGCACCGTCTTCGCCTAATGTCAGACCTGAATGAGAAGCACATATTTTTACATTTTTATTAGAATATGCTATTGACTGGCGAATTTGGTCATATACTCTTCCTGTTGAAAAGTTGGCAAAAGTTCCTGTAAAAGGTATTTTCCCGCCTATTGTCAAGCCAGCAGCAACACCCATCATATTGGCTTCAGCTATTCCCATCTGGATAAATCTTTCGGGAAATTCTTCTGCAAAAGCATCCATCTTTAAAGAACCTGTTAAATCAGCACATAAAGCTATAATATTAGGATTTTTTCTGCCAACTTCAACCAGCCCTTGTCCAAATCCTGACCGAGTGTCCTTTTGCTCTGTATAAGTATATTTTTTCATTGTTTATATTTTTGTATTAAGCTAATATTTAGTCATTTATAGTCATTAAATTATTAATCATTTCCATCATTCGGGTAACTTAAACGATTAAATTTGTGATAGAACCATTAATATAAATCAACTTTTATTGTGCTATTTGATTTAACATCAAATGATTTTTCAACAGTATAAATTGTTTTAGATATTTCTTTTGGTCTAAAAACAACTCTGTATTTTCCCGGCTGTAGCACAATAGTTTCATTAACAGAATTTACTTTCAGATTATAGATAAGTTCAAGTTTATTATCTTTTTCCAGATAAAGTCCTCCATAACCATTGACAGATTTATTAATTATAGCTATTCCCGGTGAAGGTATTTCAACAGTGGTAGTATGACTTTGTAATATTTCAATATTTTTTATGATTAATCTTGGCAGGCAAAGGACTTCCAAATCATATTCACCTGTTATATATTTTTCTTCCTGCCCAAAAGTTTGAACATTTATAGTTTCCATTTTTCCGCTTTGTCTGACTATACACAGGAGATTTTTATAAATAGATTTTCCTTTTATTTTTAGTTTAAGAAAACCTTGCGGAGCATCTATAGGAATGATTTTATGCTTACCCGGATTTAATTTAATACTATCAACTCTTACACAAGGAATTGTATGGACTACTATATCATAAGTCATCAAAGGGTCTATTACAAGTGTATCAGGCAATCCTCTGTTATTTAATGTATGGATAAAATTATATTTGATAAGTCCTGAAAGATTATCATAGAAAGTCATATTTATATTTGTTTCAGTAGGATTTCCATAACTATCAAGAAGATTAACCTGAGCAGTTGTTGGATTAAGGACTTTAGAGATAACAACATTTAAAATTCTTTTAAATGAACGTTCATCTGAGGCATTGAAATATGTCCCAACACATTTGAATTCTTCGGAAAAATCTCTGCCAATACCAATAATAAAGGGTTTTAAAGATATTCCTTTTTTTTGTAATGCATGCGATGCAATACAAGGATCTCCGCCACACTCTTCAATGCCATCTGTTATTAATATGATTATATTTCTGCAATTGCCATAATTTGACGGAAAATCATTAGCTGCCTCTTCAAGGGAACGTGTAATTGGTGTTGTGCCTTTGGGCACAATAATTTTTAGTTTTTGTTTTATTTTATCAAAATTATTTTTTGAAAAAGAAACTTCTAATTTTGTATCATCACAATCCTGAGGCGGATAATTTTTTTGGTGTCCAAAAACTCTTAAAGCTAATTCTAAATTTTCTACATTTTTTAAACTATCTAATAAATTTGATAAGATATTTTTGGCTACAACAATTTTTATATTACTTTGCCATCTGCCATACATACTTTGAGAAGCATCCAAAATAAACAGAATACGAGTAACCGGCTGCTCTTGTTTTTTTTCTATCTTTTGAGAAAAAGAAAAAGTATTAAAAAGTAACAGAGCAAGAATTAATATATATTTAATGGTATAATTTTTCAAATTATTAATAAATAGGTAACCATTCACAGTATATTTTTTATAATTAGTTTATACAATTTTTTTTATAAATTTCTAATTGATCTAATTGACCTAATTAACCTAATCAATACC
>CAZZDX010000246.1:0-4838 GCA_964653185.1 uncultured Bacteroidales bacterium | reverse complement strand
TTAATAAAAATTGTTTAAATTATTTTTTTTAACCATAGAATTCGGAACTGTTGACTGCCGACTGTTGACTTGTCATTAGTAGCCTCGTTAGGAATCGAACCTAAATCTAAAGTTTAGGAAACTTCTATTCTATCCGTTGAACTACGAGGCCTTGTTATACAAAATTGCTAACAAAATTATTCCACAATATAAGCATTTTTGATAATCTAAATAATTATTAATTTGTATCCACTCAAAAAGTAATAGTATTAATTAAAATAAATCCCAAGCTCAATCAGGCAGTTGCCTGATTGGATTTTATATTGTATAATTTACCAGTAATTATTGAGATGATACATTAATTTTTTTATTAATATTTATCTTATTAATTTTTTTTCGTTCATTTTCGTTTAAAATAATTTTTCTAATACGCATTGATTTTGGTGTAACCTCTACATATTCGTCTTTTTGAATATATTCCAAAGCTTCTTCAAGACTAAAAACAATTGGAGGAGGAACTTTTACTTTGTCATCAGAACCGGAAGCTCTCATGTTAGTAAGTTTTTTTTCTTTTGTTACATTAATAACAATATCGCCGGTACGTGTATTTTCACCAACAACTTGTCCTTTATAAACAGTGTTGCCGGAGAAAATAAAAAAAATTCCTCTGTCCTGAAGTTTATTTAAAGAATATGGGATAGCCATTCCTGTTTCCATTGCGATTAAAGAACCATTTTGACGGGTTTCAATAGTTCCTTTATAGGGTTCAAAAGCTTTAAAACGATGTGAGATTATTGCTTCACCGGCAGTAGATGTCATTAAAATATTTTTTAATCCAATTATTCCACGTGATGGTATATTAAACTCAAGATGAATACGTTCAAATTTACGTTCCATAGATATCATCTCTCCCTTACGTTTATTGATAATTTCAATTGTCTTACCTGATATTTCTTTAGGTAAATCAACAGATAGCAATTCTATTGGTTCGCATTTTTCCCCTCCAATTTTTTTAATAATTACTTGTGGCTGTCCTATTTGAAGTTCAAAACCTTCGCGTCGCATCGTTTCAATAAGAATTGATAAGTGAAGGACACCTCTTCCAAATACTGTAAAGGCATCTGCAGAGTTTGTTTTTTCAACACGTAAAGCTAAATTTTTCTCAGTTTCTTTATATAATCGTTCTTTTAAATGACGAGATGTAACATATTTACCATCTTTTCCAAAAAAAGGAGAATCATTAATAGTAAAAAGCATACTCATTGTAGGTTCATCAATTGAAATAGGAGGCAATGCTTCGGGATTTTCATAATCGGCAACAGTATCTCCAATATCAAAATTATCTATTCCAACTAATGCACAAACGTCTCCTGCCTCAACTTTTTCAACCTTGGTTTTCCCCAAACCTTCAAAAACATAAAGCTCTTTTATTTTTGTACGTTTAATGCTTTTGTCTCTTTTTATTAAAGAAACATTCATACCAGAAATTATTGTGCCACGATGAACTCTGCCTATTGCAATACGCCCAACATAAGTAGAATATTCAAGCGATGTTATTTGTAATTGAGGTGTCCCTTTTTCAATTTTGGGTTCAGGAATATATTTTATAATTGCGTCAAGCAAAGGCACAATATTATTTGTTGGTTTCTGCCAATCAGTTGACATCCAGCCATATTTAGCAGAGCCATAAATGGTGGGAAAATTAAGTTGGTCTTCGTTAGCATCAAGATTAAACATCAAATCTAAAACTTGTTCTTGCACCTCTTCCGGTCTGCAATTTTGTTTATCCACCTTATTTATTACAACAATCGGCTTTAATTCCAATTGAATAGCTTTTTGTAAAACAAAACGGGTTTGCGGCATTGTGCCTTCAAAAGCATCTACTAATAATAAAACGCCATCTGCCATATTCAGAACACGTTCTACTTCTCCTCCAAAATCAGCATGACCCGGAGTATCAATAATATTGATTTTTATACCTTTATAAACAACCGAAATATTTTTAGATAATATTGTAATGCCTCTTTCTCTTTCAAGGTCATTACTATCCATAATTAACTCTCCTGGTTGTTCATGTCCTTTAAATAAGTTACTCTGCATCAAAATTTTATCAACGAGAGTAGTTTTACCATGGTCAACATGTGCAATAATTGCTATATTTCTTATCTTTTGCATATCTTAAAAAAAAAATGCAAAAGTAATCATAAATTAATTGCTTTTATGCTATAAACCATTATAAATTTTGATAACTATGATATTGCGTCAATTTAATTATGAAACATTTGTAGTGATAAAATAAAATTGTTTCGTTGTGCTATTTACTATCCTTTTTTTTTGTCTTTTTTGTTGCTTTTTCTTTTTTTACTTTATCAATAGCTTCTTTTTTTGGTGTTTTTTTCTTCTCATTATCTTTTTTTACATCTTTCACTTCTTCTTTTTTATCAACAACTTTTTTTGGTGATGTTTTTTCTTTCTGAGTATCTTTTATTAGCTCCTTTCCCCCGGATTTTAAATTATTTAAAGCTTCAATATCACCAAAAGTAGTTTTTCCTATATTCTTTTTACTTTTTTTAATAGTTTTCTTTGTTGTTTCTTTTCCCTTTTTATCAGTAGTTTCTTTAGCTTTTTCTTCATCAATAATATCTTGATATATTTTTGAGTGAGAGAGTATTATTTTTTTATTTTCTTTGGAAAATTCTATTACTTTAAAATCTAATGTCTCATCAATCTTTGCCTTGGTATTATCTTTTTTAATAATATGGCTATCCGGAGCAAATCCTTCAACGCCATAAGGCAGAGCAATGATTACACCTCTATTGGTTTTTGAAACAATTGTCCCTTTATGTATTGATTCAATTGAAAATACTGTTTCAAATACATCCCATGGATTTTCTTCTAATTGTTTATGTCCTAAGCTTAATCTTCTATTATCAGCATCTACATCTAATACAATAACATCTATTTCTGCTACTATTTTAGTAAATTCAGCCGGATGATTAATTTTTTTAGACCATGACAAATCAGATATATGTATTAGTCCGTCAACACCTTCTTCTAATTCAACAAAGATTCCAAAATTGGTAAAATTTCTAACAATAGCAGTATGTTTAGAGCCGATAGGATATTTATTGATAACATCTTTCCATGGGTCTGGTTTTGATTGTTTTATTCCTAAAGAGATTTTTTTATCTTCTCTGTCAAGTGTTAAAATTATAGCTTCTATTTCATCATTTACTTTCAGAAAATCCTGTGCACTTCTTAAATGTTGTGACCATGACATTTCAGATACATGTATTAAACCTTCTACATTTGGTGCAATTTCTATGAAAGCACCGTAATCAGTAACTACAACAATTTTTCCTTTTATTTTATCACCAACTTTTAATTTTTCATCAAGAGAATCCCATGGATGAGGCGTTAATTGTTTTAGACCTAAGGCAATTCGTTTTTTCTCTTCATCAAAATCAAGGATTACTACATTTATCTTTTGGTCTAATTTAAGAACTTCATCAGGATGGTTTATTCTACCCCAAGACAGGTCTGTAATATGTACTAGCCCATCTACGCCACCAAGGTCAATAAATGCTCCATAAGAAGTAATATTTTTAACAGAGCCCTCAAGAATTTGTCCTTTTTCAAGTTTAGCGATAATATCAGATCTCTGCCCTTCAAGTTCTGATTCAATAAGTGCTTTATGGGATACTACAACATTTTTAAATTCTTTATTAATCTTAACAACTTTAAATTCCATTGTTTTTCCGACAAAGATGTCATAATCACGTATTAGTTTTACATCAATTTGTGATCCTGGCAAAAATGATTCAATTCCAAATGTATCAACTATCATACCACCTTTGGTACGACATTTAATATATCCATTAATGATTTCACCAGTTTCAAAAGCTTTGTTAATTCTTTCCCATGCTCGTAATGTTCTTGCTTTTTTATGAGAAAGTATTAATTGTCCGTTTTTATTTTCCTGACTTTCAACATATACCTCAACTTCATCTCCTATTTTTATATCAGGATTATATCTAAATTCCGATAAGGAGATAATGCCATCTGATTTGTAACCAATATTAACAACGACATCACGATTAGTTTTTTCTACAATCGTACCATCAATAACGTCATTTTTTATAACAGAACTTAATGTCTTATCATACATCTTTTCAAGTTTTTCTCTCTCCTCTTTTGAATATTCTTCATATTTTTGGCTATTTAAATCCCAATTAAAATCATTAGTTTGTTTTGTTGGAATAATTACATCTTTTGTTTCTAATGTTTTTTCTTGTTCTGCTACAACAGTTTCGTTTGTAATATCTTGAGTCATATCAGATTGACTTTCCTTAATTTCTGTTGTTTTAGATTCCATCTCTTTATTCTCTGATATAACAGTATTTTTTGTAATATTTTGAATAACATCAGGTTGATTTTCCTTAAATTCTGTTTTTTCAGAATTATTAGTTTCTGTTTTTTGTGATTCTTTGACTACCATAAAATAGTATTGTTTTTATGAATGCGTAAGCATTCGGGTTAATATTCCGTTAATTAGTTTTTTTAAAAATGCAAATTTATTAAAAATATATTTAATTGGACAAAATCTTTATATTATCTTTTAATAAAATATTTTGTTTTTTTTGATATTGATGAAACAAGTTCAGTATCAGACAACTGCCTGATGGAATCAAATATTTCAGCAAAAAAACCATAATTTAGTCGGACAGTAATGATATTATTTAATAAATATTTTTTATTCACTCCTCTTCCCTAATAATAACAAGGACTAACAAAAATATTTTATTTTTTGGTATAAAGGACATTTTTAATGCTTTTTTAGAGTATATTCTTTCAAGTGG
>CAZZDX010000245.1:0-4856 GCA_964653185.1 uncultured Bacteroidales bacterium | reverse complement strand
TATTTTTGAGCAAAATATTAATAAAAGCAGAGGTTTTTAGACAAACTGCCGTTAGCAGCCCGTGCTCGTTAGCGTTCATTGTAAGAAAACGTGCAGAAACAGACAAAATCTGTTAATTATAAAATATTAAATTTGCTCGTAAAAAATATAAATCATTGAGTATCAATATAATCAGGCGGTTGCCTGATTGCTTTACGAGTGTAAAAAAATATTTAACGGGGTAAACAAATTACAAAAATAAAAAGTTATGAAAATAAAATCAAATGCTAATAAAACCAAACAAAAAGTTACAAAAATTTCTATCTGTCTTTTTGTCTTTTTATATAATTTTTGTCTTTTTCAATCTTTTGGGCAACAAAATGAAAAATTAGATGCTTATAAAACAGAAGAACAAGGTTATTTTGCACACCTTGCTATGACTAACAAAGGAGTTGTAGCTACTGATAACTATGCGTCAAAATTATATTTATTGCACGATGGCAAACTTGATGAACTTATTGCTACTCCCGGATGTGGTCGCTATTATACTGTGTCTCCTGATAAAAACAAAATCGGGTTTAAACTTATCCTGTCTGATGGCACACAAATTCCGGCTGTATTTGATTTGACTACTAATAAAATAAGCAAGTTGCACAGCCCTGTTGATTTATGCGGACAAGTTAGTTTTAGTAATAATGGGAAAATTGCTTTTACTATAAATAATGATTTATATGTAACCGACGGTATTAATACACAAATGTATGATTTAAAGGTTTATTCAAACATTGCTCCAATTTCTCCCAATGCAAATTTTGTTGTATTTAATAATAATTCTGACCAACTGCATATTATTAACTTATCTACAAAAGAAATAATACAAATTACTGATAACAAATATGGATATGTTTATCCTAAATGGTCGCCAGATGGTAACAAACTGGTCTTTTCCACATTATCAGGAAATTTATTTGTTTGGGACTGTGTTAACAAGAATACATATTTTATTGGTCAGGGTGGAGGTCCTGACTGGTCAGAGGACTCTCAATATCTGATTTATCAACGTTCTTATGTAAAAGATTTTGAGTTTAAGGGCTCTGATATTTTTCTTTCAAAATATGACGGAACTAAAACAATTGATTTAACTAAAACAAAAAACATTTTTGAAATGTGTCCCATATTTGGTTTAAACAATAATATTATATATCATACTTATAATAAGAGAGAGTTCGTTTCTGTAAAGTTTGATTTACAAAAATTTCGTTTATACAAAAAACAAATTATCTTAAAAAAAAAGCAAAATTTAGAGATTAAGTTCTATAATACTAAAAATTTTACACAAAAATCAACAAAATCCATTACTCATATACCGGGAGATGCTCCTTATATTAGTCAGTTATATGATGTGCCTGATTTTCATAACGGCAGTGGTTCCTGTGCTCCTTCTACTGCTGTAATGGCTGTAGCATATTACAACATCTTACCAAAATGGCCTACTCAGGTTAGTAATCCTTATGCTCATACAAGTGATTATGGCTCTTATGTTGCTGACAAATATCATTATAATGAAATATATTATGACGATTATTCTTCAACAAAAGTAGCATGGGGTGCTTATGCTCACATGTGGGTAACTTATTCGTCACCAGGCAATGGCGGAATGCAGTCATATATTGAAAATCATAATATAACTTCAAATCAGATATGGACAAGTAATTGCACTTTTGCCTATACAACTGATGAAATTGATTTGGGCTATCCTCATCCTATATGTAGCTGGCTATCAACTGCTGGACATCTGACACTAGCTGTAGGTTATGTTAATTCACAGCATACTCTGATTTTTAATGACCCTTACGGAAATAAAAATACTTCGCCCTGGTCAAACTATACTCCCACAGATAAAGGTATAAATGTTTATTACGATTGGCCCGGTTATAATAATGGTTATGCAAATCTGGATGCTGACGGAACTCACGGTGGCGTAGCATGGACAGTAAGATCAAGAGCAAGCGAAATAACTTATAATGATACTATTATTGATGATATGTATTATAATCATGGTTTTTATATGAATAATCAGTATCCATCTTATATGAGATATTTCCGCGACCAAAATGCAGGATATAACGGACATACATGGTGGACAATTACAATGGCTTCAGAAAGCGATGTGGCTTGGGTTAAATGGACTCCAAATATACCTGATGACGGAGAATATGAGGTCTTTGCTTATATCCCTAATATTGCTGCTAATGCTGCAAATGCTATTTATAAAATCCATTATAATGGAGGTAATACATCTGTTGTAATTAATCAAAACAGTTATTCTGATGAATGGGTATCTCTCGGAATATATGCTTTTGCACAAGGTGAGTATGGATATGTATATCTTGGCGATTCTACAGGTATATCAGGCGACTCAATAGCTTATGATGCTATGAAATGGCATAAAATAGGACTTTTTGATAATATCCCTCCAACAAGTTTAATTAATGTAAACGGACAATGGCAGACAACCGACTTTTTTGCTGATTTTACAGACCAGGATGACTCTGCTGGTAGCGGAATTGATAAAAGATTTTATCAGGCGCTTGAACATACAGGCACAGAATGGAGAGCCAATAAAAATAACGGATTCTTTAATGACAACTTTGAAAGTTATATAAATCCTGATTGGACAGTGCCTCCTAATGCCGGTATCTGGCTCATTAATAACGGACATCTGCGCCAGCCCGACCAATCTGTTGGCAACTCCAATATATATACTCAACTTGAGCAAAATGATTCTACTGAATATCTGTATCACTGGTCTGCTTTGATTGACGGCTTGGGCACAAACAAAAGATGCGGCTTGCATATATTTGTAAGCGATTCTACTTTGCATAACAGAGGAAACTCATATCTGATATGGTTTTTGGCTGACCAGCAAAAAGTTATGATATATAAAACACTAAATGATACTCTTTATTTAAAAGCGGAAAATCCTATAAACATAAATACAGGTGTATGGTATGATTTTAAGACAATATATGATCCTGTAACAGGTAATATAGAGGCATTTATTGATAATAATTCAGTTATATTATGGACAGATTCTTTGCCCATTACAACAGGAAAATATTTATCTTTAAGAAACGGTGACTCTGATGTTCAATATGATGATATAAAAGTATATAAATCAAGAGGAGATACTGCATTTATTACTGTTGGCACAAATATTAATGATGATATTGGCTTTCAAAATCCAAATCCTTTGACACCTGCCTGCAAAATAAAATCTATTGTTACTGATTCTGCGGGTAATTTCTCTGTTCATGTCGGTCTTGATGTTAATATTGACTGGACTCCGCCTGATACAGGCGATTATGTTTATGATGGCACTGATACAGATATTGATACAACAAATTTTCAGGAACAACTTTCTGCAAACTGGGCTTCATTTCACGACATAAATTCTGAAATAAAAAGATATTTGTATTCTATAGGCATATTCCAGCAGGATACAAGTATTGCTGGCTGGACTGATAATGGACTTGATACAAACATTACAAAAAATGGTTTAACATTAATTGACGGACAAACATATTATTTTAATATTAAAGCAGAAAACAATGCAGCATTATTTTCAGATGTTATAAGTTCTGACGGACAAACATATATTGATACTTCTGATAATATCAATGAATTTTCCAATGATTTTGATTTAACTGTGTATCCTAATCCTTTTAATGATAATCTTATAATCACTTATACTTTAAAAAAACAAGAACAGATTAAAATATCTTTAACAGATATTCTGGGAAGAGAAATTATTATAGCAGATTATAAAAGTCAGAAGAAAGGAAACTATAATATTAACCTCAATATCAATGAATTAGGAATACATAAAGGAACTTATTTATTAAGATTTTCAACAAAAACAAAGAATATAAATATTCATTTGGTTAAATATTGATATAAGACAACAATTATTTAGTGTTTGTAAAAAACTATGAATTCCTTTTAGATTACAGGATTTGCTGATTTATTTGTTCTGAATCATCTTGCTGTTGGCTGTTATTCTTTAGCTGTTAGAAAAATATATTTTGATATTTGTTTAATTTTGAGCTAATTGCCAAAAGCAAATAGCTTTTTTACATTCACAAGCTAATTTTAATCAAAAATCAATAGTAACAAGCATTGCAGAGTTTTCGTGCAAGCACTAATTATACAAACAATGAAGAAATCCTATAAAAAATTATCAGATAATTACTTATATAAAATTGCTTTATTATGGCTATGTATTTGTTATTCAACATCTTACCAAAATGTTTTTTCTCAAAAATTATATACCAGTAATATTAAAAAAAATGATTTTGTAATTAATAAAATATCTGAATTTAACTGGAATACATATAATGGATTACCATATCAAAAAGATTATGATGCTAACTATGGTGTTGTTGCTTTTAATGTATTAGATAAAAATAATATTGCTTTTTTATCAAAAGTAAAAAGGAAAATTAAAATATTTGACATCCAAACCAATCAATTAGTAAAAGAATTTGATTTGGGATTTTTTCCTATGGATTTTACATATTATAATGAAAAATTTTATGTATTAACATATTATAAAATTGTTGTTTTTAACAAAACAGGTCAATTAATCTATACTTTTAAATATGATAAAAAAATTAAATATGTAGAAAAGATAAGAGTTATTAATAACAAATTATTCATAATATCATCTGAAGAAAAAACATATTTGATAGATAAAAACAATAAATCGGCTACAAAAAAATATGAGGGTTGTATTTTAGATGATAATATGTTTGCTAAAACTATTAAATTAAATAATCATCAGTATTTGCTTGAAATATCTGATTCGCAAACAATAT
>CAZZDX010000244.1:0-4868 GCA_964653185.1 uncultured Bacteroidales bacterium | reverse complement strand
TATATATATACCACAAAATATTGTTTACAAAAAATAAGGTGTGAATGGTTACAAATTATTAAATTATTTTATATGGAAATTAATAACAGATAAACTATTTTGATAAAAATTTTAAAATATAACTGGTATGCAATATATACAAAACCCAGAGCAGAAAAAAAGGTCTATCAAAAATTGAATGATATAAACATTGAATGCTATCTGCCATTACAAAAAAGGTTAAAGCAATGGAGCGACAGAAAAAAATGGGTTGAAGAACCGATAATACGTTCTTATGTTTTTGTTAAAGTTAGTGAAAAAGAATATTATAGTGTATTAAATATTCAAGGCATTTCGCGATATGTAACTTTTGAAGGTAAAGCAGCTTCAATTCCGGAATGGCAAATTAATACTATGAAGTTGGCTTTGGATGTTGATCCGGAAACTGAAATCACTGATAAAAATATTATGCCGGGCACTCCTGTCCAAATAAAAGCAGGACCTTTTATGGGCATTAAAGGTGAACTTATTGAATATAAAGGAAAGAAAAAAGTTGTTGTCCGAATTGACAATATCGGACAATCATTATTAATAAACATACCAATAAATTTTTTTGAAAAATATAACGTTTAATATATAAGTCCTTTTCGAAAAGAAGATAAAATGAAAACAAGTCAGTTCTCAGAAAATATTTTTTGGAGCTACAAAAAAAATGTTGATTTACCGAAGGAAATAATAACAAGACAAGTTATTCTTTATGGTGAAGTTAAAGATATGATATTACTTGCCAAACAAATAGATAAAAAAATCATAATTCAGGAAATAAAAAAAATAGTTTCTACGGGCAGATACAATAAAAGAATTAATTTTATTAAAAAAATAATTTTATAAGTATGACTCATTACAATTTTAAATATATTCCTGCAAAGACCAAAGAAATTTTTGATACTTTATCAAAAACTCCTTTTATCAATAAGTTTACATTAGTTGGCGGAACAGCTTTGTCAATACAGATAAAACATAGAATTTCACAGGATTTGGACTTTGTTTATGATGGAGAAACAATCAATAAAATTAATATTAAACGAAACATAAAAAAATTATTTCCTGAATACAGAATAATAAAAGAAGATGAAAATTATCAAATAGATTTTATCATTAATGATTCAAAAGTTACATTTTTTTCTACTGGTGCTGTTCTAATACCTTTTAATGTAAAGGACTATTCAAACGAATATAAAAAAATGAATATTGCAACACCTAAAATAATTGCTACATTAAAACTATCGGCAATTGCTCAAAGAAATACTATCAGAGATTATTACGACTTGTATTACTTATCAAAAAATATTTTAAAATTAGAGGATATTATTATTCAGACAAAAAAACTTTTACCTAATTTATCTCCAATAACCTATTCTGAAACATTAATATATACAAATGATATTTCGGAAGATAACATTATAGCACATTTGCAAGCTCATGAAATTGTTTCTAAACAAGAAATATCTGATTTTTTTGTTGATGAATTAAGGAAAATAAAAAACAAAATATAAAAACCATAGAATGCAAATCCAACGGCTTAAACTGATAAGCATGTCCCCGATGTCCCTGATAATGTCGTAGAAAACAAAATAAATAAAATATTAAACAATTATAATACCTGTTACAAAATAGAACTGCTGAACAAGTGATTTGTTTACCGATTTATCCGTAATTAAAAATGGAGCAAATAAAGCAAATAATAAAGTACATATAATATGCATAAATTTATCAATATACAGAATTTAGATGTTGTTATTCAATTAGGTGAAGGTCAGTATATTGAATTCAAAGAGTCGCTTGATAAAAGTTTTGCCAAAGAAATTGTAGCATTTGCTAATGCTTCAGGTGGAATTATTTATCTTGGAATTACTGATTCAAATGCAATAAAAGGTGTTTCCATTACAAATAAATTGAAATCGCAAATACAGGATATTGCACGGAATTGTGATCCATCAATATCTATTTTGTTGAATGAATTTGACAAAGTCCTCGCAGTTGAAATTAAAGAAGGAAACAATAAACCATATTTTTGTTCTGCAGGATTTTATATGAGAATGGGTGCTAATTCTCAAAAAATGAACAGAGATGAAATATTAAAACTTGCCATAAAATCCGGCAAAATTCGTTTTGACGAGCAAGTTTGTAACGACTTTGATTGGAAAGATTTTGATAATGAAAAATTTGAATACTACTTAAAACTTGCAAGAGTTTCTAAAAATCTGCCCAAAGAAGAAATTTTAAAAAATCTCCGTGTTCTTACCAATGAGGGCTTTACCAATGCCGGTGTTTTGTATTTTGCTAAAGAACCATTTAAATATATCATCAGTTCCAAAATAAGATGTATTCATTTTAATGATGATAAACGAGTTGACATACTAGATAAAAAAGTGATTGATAGAGGTATTATTGGCAATATTGAATTTGCTGTTGATTACATTAAAGAACGTGTTCCTGTTAGATATGAAATTAATAAACTTGCCCGGGATGAATTTCCCGAATATCCAATTAAGGCATATAGAGAAGCTGTCGTAAATGCTATAATCCATTTTGATTATTTTCTTGGAGATGCGATAGCTATTGAGAAACTCAAAACTAGTATAGTTATTAATAATAAAGGTGAATTACTTTTCCCGAAAAAAGATTTTGGTAAAAGAAGCGAAGCAAGAAACAGACTTCTCGCTGATTTGTTATCAAGGACTGATTTTATGGAAAAAGCAGGAACCGGTATTAAACGGATTACTGATGCCTGTGCTGAAAATGGAAATACTTGCACCTTTGATTTTACTGATGCTTTTTGGATAATAATTCATTCAAATAATAATTTCACAGATAATTTCACAGATAATGTCCCTGTAAATGTCCCTGTAAATGTCCCTGTAAATGTCCCTGTAAATGACAGACAAAAAGCAATTATTGCAGCAATACAAAAAAACAACAACATAACAATAAATCAATTAGCTGATATATGTAAAGTAAACGAAAAAACGATAAGAAGAAACCTTAAAAAATTAACAGAGTTAAAATTTGTAAAAAGAATTGGTAGCGACAAAACCGGACATTGGGAAATTGTTTAAAAATAAGACAATGTCCCTGATAATGTCGTAGAAAACAAAATAAATAAAATATTAAACAATTATAATACCTGTTACAAAATAAAACTACTAAACAAGTGATTTGTTTACCGATTTATCCGGAATTAGATAAAAAAATAATTAATTATATTTGTAAAATCATAAGTAATTGAATAAAATATTCCGAACAAAGTACTTACAAATTTTTTTAATCCAGTAACTAATAACAACGAGATAGATATAAATATGATTTATAAAGAATCTGAAACATTAGAAATAAAGTCATCTTTTAGTGAATGGAAAGAAATAATAATCTCTTTAGTTGCATTTGCTAATAAAGAAGGAGGTAAAGTTATTGTTGGTTTTGATGATAGCGGTAATCCAACAAATCAAGTAGTAGGTAAAAATACAATTGAAGATTTGGGAAATAAAATTAAAAACAATACAGATCCTGTGCTTTATCCTTCAATTGTTGTAAAGACCTTCGCTCTTGGTAAAATTACAGAAATTGAAGTTAAAAAAGCTGAAATAAAACCTGTTTTTGCTTTTAATAAAGCTTTTGTCAGAGTGGGAAAAAGCAATCAAAAGTTAAGTAACCAGGAAGTTCTAAATTTGATAAAAAGATATACTTTGCCTGATTTTGATAAGCAACCTTTTACTGAAAACATTGAAAATATTGAATGGGATGAAAAGTTAATTAGCCAGCTAAATAAAGATTATTTTAAAATAAAATTTCATGAATACTTAGATTTCTTTAAGAGTTTAAATATCTATAATGGAAAAAAATATTACTAATGCTGCATATTTATGTTTTGTAAAAAAAAATGCTTTAATGCCAAATGCCATAATAAAAGCCGCAAGGTTTAAAGGTGATTCTATGGTGCATTTTATTGATATGAAGGATTTTGATACAAATATAATTACTGCAGTTAAAGATACTCTTGAATTTATAAAAAGACATATTAATATGTCAGTGGAAATTGAGCAAGAACCACAACGAAAAGAAATCTGGGCTTATCCTTTGAATGCTTTAAGAGAGGCTATAATTAATGCAATAGTCCACAGAGATTATACTGACCATGGAAATATTCAAATAAGGATTTTTGATCATACACTTCAAATATGGAGTCCCGGATTGCTCCCACCTGAAATAAATATCAAAAAACTACTCTCTGAAAATAGATCAATCCCCAGAAATAAAAAATTAGCCCAGATTTTCTATAATATTAATTTAATTGAGAACTGGGGTACAGGCTTTCATCGTATTATAGATGCATGTTTACAAAAAGGATTGCAGAAACCTTTTTTTGAAGAGAAAGCAGGCGCTTTTGTTATTACTTTTTTCAGGGGAAAAATAAAAGAGGGATTAAATGACGAATTAAATGAAGGATTAAATGACGAATTAAATGAAGGATTAAATGAAGGATTAAATGACGAATTAAATATAGGTCAAAATAGTGTTTTTAAATATATAAAACAAAAGTCAGGCAAAATGGCAAAAAATATTTCAGAAGATTTAAATATGCCATTTGGAACCGTAGATAGACACATTCGTTTTTTATTGAAGAAAAATTTAATTGAACGCAGAGGAAGTAAAAAAACTGGCGGTTATTTTGCTAAATCATAATTTCTCAAATAGATATGTAATATGCTCTCAAATTTTGAAGCAAACCTGAAAATTTACCTGTTGCAAATAAAACTGCTGACAAAGTGATATATTTGCCGATTTATACTGATATTAGTAATAAAATCATGACCTTTCAAAGTATAAAA
>CAZZDX010000243.1:0-4873 GCA_964653185.1 uncultured Bacteroidales bacterium | reverse complement strand
AAATCAGCAGAGGGTGGAAAATAAGGGACATTATGATAAGGTGTTTCAAACAACATCCGTTCTGCAAGCGGAATAGAGTCACCTGCAAGTATAGTGTTATACATTGCATATCCATCATGCCCAACACCAGGCACTTCGCCATATTGCCATCTTAATATAGTTCCTCTGTTAACTGCATTAGTATCTGAAAAATTATAAAATGCTATTGCTCTCTCATACCGATTATCCCCGCCCTGTCCTGGACAAAAGCCCTGAAAAGTAGCCGTATCAAGAGTTCCTATCAATACCCCATAGTTTTCATTGTAATATTGTTTTACATGAGAATTACATATTAATGAGCTTACCGGAATATAGTTCCAAGTTGTGCATCCATCATAAGGTGATTCTCCTGCTAATCCACAACGATAAAAAGTCCAATCCATTACAGTTCCATTAAATGTATCCGTACACAATGTATAGTTTGCAGGATTAACAGAAACCGCCATTTGTATTGGAATAGAATCGGGGTCAAATTGTCTTACAAGCATATAACGGGAAGTAAACTGAGCTCCTTGTGAAAATCCTGTAAGATAAACAGGAATGTTTGTACGATTTTCCCTTTGCAAAACATGCCTGTAAATATCCTTAAATATTTGTGTTGACCATAAGACTTGACCACATCCAGTTATAGTGTCAAAATAGCTATTACTAACATAAGCCCAACCAAGCGAACCAATTTGCATAGTTGGAGAAATAATTAATGCATTTCTTCTTTCTACTATATCAGTCAATATTGCAGGTCCCTCTGCCCCCGCACCTCCTGAACCATGTACATACCAAAGAATAGGGCTGCTTAAACTATCATAATTTGCGGGCTTGTAATAAGTAATATGATAAGCTCCTTCATAAATTATAGTATTGGGCGGTGTATTTATTACAAGAGAATCTGATGATATTCCATAAGGAATTACCTGCGAATATCCAGAATAAATAAAAGTTATAATAAATAAATAAATTATAAATATGTTTTTTCTAAAAATCATTAAATGAATATTAAATGAATATAATTAATACAATAAGAAAACACCTGAGAAAAAATTCTCAGGTATTTTTAAAATTCCACAAAATTATTTTATAAGAGATAATCTAATAACTTTAGTTTCATTATTATCTTGTAACACACCAATATAAACCCCTTGTGGCAAATCGTCTGTATTAAATTCTACTTTATACTGTTTTCCTGCTACTACTGTATTATCAAATAGTGTAGCAACTTTCTGTCCTGTATAATTATAAACCTGTAATAAGACATTATTTTCCTCAGATGCAGTAAAACTAAGTATTGTGTTATCACTGAAAGGATTTGGATATGCGATAAAACTTTCTTCTATTGCAATATCAACAATACTTTCATTATTATTTTCCGCATTAGCTTTCTTAATTACAGAATTAAAGCAAGGTCCCACACAATCGCCATGTGCAAGATGTGCAGGTAAAGCATTCAGACTAATACATATTGTTTGAGGATTTTCAGGATTACCGGGCGGTATATGACATACAAGTATTTTATTATTGTTATTTCCACACCATACATTTATTACATCAATAGTTTGAATAACAGATGAAGTACATCCGTAACGTGTAAGAGTTAAACTTACATCTTTTAATCCTGTACTGCTAAAAATTATTCCTAAAGGGTCTTTCTCCGTAGAAAACTGAGGAGTAGCGTCTGCACCGAAATCCCAATAAAAAGTTGCATTATCAGCAGTATTTCCTGTATAAAAGAAATCGTAGCTGTCTGTTATGCTTTCACATTGTCTGTTTGCTGTAAAATCTGCTATCGGGTAAGGATAGTCACGAATAGTATTTAAAGTTGTATTTGTTATAACAGGCGGATTATTATCAAAATAAATTGCAGCCCGATTTGTAAGTTCTGTCCCATTGGGAAGGTTAGATAAAGGCATTAATTCCATAACGATAAAACCTTTACTGCCTTGTGGGTCTGACAAACTGTCGGGCAATTCAATACCTTCAAAACTAAAAACAATTTCATTACCCGGATTTATCTGCAAACCTGTAATTGTATGACTTGTATTTAGAATATTTAATGTAAAAATATCAAAATCAAAATCAATAGTATCTCTGATAACAACATTATGTGCGGGTCCTGTACCTATGTTCTGAAAACGAATATTATAAGTAATATTTTCGTCTCTGCCAGTATTTCCATAAGGTCCACAACCTTTTGGTGAAACTAATTTATCATTGGGGTCACAAGAACATACATCGTAATCTAATTCTGTATCTGTATAAATCTCACCACATGCATTAAAAGTAGCAGTAGTAGAATATGGTGAACCAAAAGGAAAGGGAACGCCTAAAACATTAACATTAAAACATACTGTGCAAAATTTGCCATTGTTGTTCAATACGCTTGCATTGGTAACATTCCACACAGGGTTGGATATATCGCTAAAATCGCCAACCAAAGCTGTACCACAAGTATTTGATACTTCGCTACTAAAAGTCATATTTGGGTCAAGAGCAACTTGCACATTAGAGCCGGGTCCAATTACTTGCGTGCCGGTGTTGGTAATAGTAAAGCAGTATCTATGCAAAAAACCAGGACAAGGAGATGATAAAGTATACGGGGGCAGACAATCTCCTTGTTCAAAAGGAGCAGATACAATACTAACAGAACCCTCACAAACAGGCGGGTCTTTTGTTCCCAAAGCAAAATCATTATCGGTAACAACACTGCCCGATGCCACTGTAACCGTGTAAGATGTATCAAGCTGGCAATCCTGAAATCCAAATAGTTCATTTGGTATAGTTGCGGGGCTAACAGTATATTCGTCAGGTTCAACCTCAAACTTGTAATTTCCCTGTTTATCTGTAAAAACATAATAAGGTCCCGGTTCAGCTTTGAGCATATTGCCTACCAGTAGTCCATCTATAGTTTCGTTATATATACAATTATCATCATCATCTTTATAAACCCTGCCTGTAATATATCCGGGATATTCAATTTCCTTTATTTTAAGCAGCCAAAAATCACCTTCGCCTGCGCCAAAGCTTGTTGTATATCCTAACATTACATAGCCACCATCATCTGTAATCTGTATTGATTTAGCCCATTCATTTCCAGGTCCTCCATAAACCTGTGTCCATAATGTGTCACCACTGGCATCTGTTCTGAAAACATAATAGTCCCAGCCTCCCCCGAATCCGTTGGTTTCTCCTGCAACAATGTATCCGCCATCATCAAGCTGTTGTATTGCATAAGCAAAGTTTGCACCTGGTCCTGTAATCACCTTTGTCCATAATATATTACCTGTTGCATCGGTTTTTGTTAAAAAAGAATCGCCTCCTGTCGTTCCGCAAATTATAAAACCTTCGTCAGATGTTTTTTCAATTGAATACCCACAACCATAAATAATATTATTTTCCCATTCAAAATTACCATCAGCATCTGTTTTCAGTAAAAAAGCATACGGAGCTCCATAAGTAAGACCTGTTACCAAATAGCCTCCGTCTGCAGTTTGTTGTAATGACTGACCTGCTTCGTAATTATATATTGGGTAATTTTTCTGCCATTCTAAATTACCATCAGCATCTGTCTTTACTAACCAGACATTATTATAATAGGATCCAAAGCCCCATGTTTGTCCTGTAAAAATATAGCCACCGTCATTTGTTTGATAAACAACATAACCAAGATCTAATGATGGACTGCCAAATGTTTTTGTCCAGAGAGTATCTCCGTATGCATCAGTTTTAATAAGCCATGCATCCCAGTTACCTGCACCAAAACTGGTTGTAGCACCAATAATAATATAGCCTCCGTCTGCAGTTATTTGAAGGTTGTTATTCATTGCCGACATTATTCTGTCTGTACCTGTTCCTCCATAAGTTTTTGTCCAAAGTATATCACCATATTTATCTGCTTTAATCAGATAAATATCAGTTCCTCCTGCTCCATAGCTCTCTGTAAGTCCAACCATAATGTACCCACCATCAGGCGTTTGTCTTACTGTAGATCCACCATCATTTAATGGTCCGCCATAAGTTCTGTCAAGATGAACTACGGGTTGTGCCTGCATAGTGAAACAAAAGAAAGCAAGCATAATTAAAGAAAGTAATAATTTTTTCATAGTATTTTTGTTTTTAATTGTTTAATAAAATATTATTTAATGATTTTGACTGCAAGATACATAATTTTTATGATTAAATGCAAAAATTATTCTAAAAATTTTTAATTATTTTATTTTATAATTACCATTTTTTTTGTAACTTGTCTGTTACCTGTTTTTAATGTAATAAAATAAGTGCCTGCTGATAATTTCTTTGTGTTAAATTCAATTTTATATACCTGTCCTGCATTAGCAGTTTTATCAAATAGAGTTGCAATATATTCTCCTGTATAATTATAAACTTTTAATTTTGCATTATCGTTTTCAGGTAATTGGAACATTATTAGTCGGACAGTAGTGATATTTTTTTACTATTTTTGAAAAAATTATACAATATTTTATATCTATCTTACAAAGATACGATTATTTTTATATAAAAAACAAATTAAAATTTATTTAATTTCTAATATTATATTATGCGAGTAGTTTTACAAAGAGTTTTACAGGCATCTGTAAGTATAAATGATGAGATAAAAAATAAGATTAATAAAGGAATACTTATTTTTTTAAGTATAGAAAACGCTGATAATCAGGAAGATATAAAATGGCTTAGTAATAAAATTGTTAATATTAGAATTTTTGACGATAAAAAAGGAGTTATGAATTTGTCTGTAAAAGAGATAAACGGAGAAATTCTTTTAATAAGTCAGTTTACATTACATGCAGACACAAAAAAAGGTAACAGACCTTCATACAATAAA
>CAZZDX010000242.1:0-4968 GCA_964653185.1 uncultured Bacteroidales bacterium | reverse complement strand
GGTTATTCTTCGTAAGATTAAAGATACTGTGTTTGAAAAAAATGGAATATATTATAGAAGCCCTAATCATTTAAATCCAATAAAAAGAGAAATAGCATTACAGGTTGGTTTTCCTGAATTAAATCACGGAGAGGATAGAAGCTACTCTGACAATATATATAAGTTATTAAGTAATGAGGTTTACATAGACAGCATTATTTATTATTATTTATATTGTAATGGTGCGACTAAAAATAGACTTTCTTTAACTAATAAAATAAAAAAGAATGTTAACAGCAATTTTGAAATAATACCTGAATATAAAAATATAAATTCAAGGATAAATATTTTTACTCATAATCAATTAAAAGAAGCAGGAAATTACTATTTGTATGCCGGAAAAGATAAGATACAAGGCATTTCATATAACTATGACCGTAAAGAATCAAATATTGAATGCTATAAAATAAATGAATTAACAAATTTAACAGATAAGGCAGTCCTGAATAATTATTTTGTTCTGGACTTTAAAAACAAACCATTATCACAGGTCTTAACCCAACTAAATCAAGGTATAAGATTATGGAAACTGTTTATCATATTAGCATTAATATTTTTGGCTATTGAGATTGTGCTGTTAAGGTTTTTTAAGATATAGATAAAAGGAATACGGGTTTTTAGTTTCAAGTTCAAAGTTCAAAGCACGAAGCACAAAATTCATAATTTTTAATTTTTAAGTATCAAGTATCAAGACAAAAATATCAGGTTATTTATAGTCATTATATTGAGCAACAATTATTCATAGGCATTTTTTTAATTTATAGTCATTTATAGTCATTTGTTCGCTACGCTCACTGTCATTAATAATTTTAGTCATTTTGAATTTTAAGTATTTTAGGCATTTTAAATTCATAATTCATAATTCATAATTTTTCCTCATCTTACCAGCACCATTTTTTCACTCTTAACTACTTTGCCATTTATAATAAGATTACAGATATAAGTTCCTTTTCTCCAGCCCAATGTATGAACCATTATCTTGTTACTGCCTTTTTTAAGAACAAGTTCTTTTAACAGTTTTCCTTTTAAACTATATATTTTTATTATGCCTTTGTCATCTGCAGCAATGTATGCTTCTATGGTAAAACTATTATCACTTGGATTTGGATATAACTTAAAGCCCAATTCTTTAATGTTTATATCTTTTATTCCTGTTGTATTTATTATTGTTATCGTCTTATATGCAGTATCTGCACAATTTCCATATACAACAATAACAGAAACCAAATAGGTTCCAGCTGTGTCATATTTATGTGAATTGTTAGAACCTGTGCCTGTTGTACCATCTCCAAAATCCCAATCCCAACTGTCGGCATTAGGATTTGAATAAAAAATTACGTTAGGAATAGGATTGATATCTGTATAAAAAATAGTGTCTGCAGAAGTATGTATGAATGCCTGTAACGAATCGCAGGGCTTAACAGTAATCATTGTAGTTGCAGTATCCTTGCAATTCTGATAATTCACAATAACTGATACATTATAAATGCCAGGGTTGTAATATATATGCAATGGCTTTTGTATTGTATCTGTTTCTCCATCTCCAAAATCCCATTGCCAGGTATCAACATAAGCATTATTGTTGTAAAATTGTATAGCAATGCTATCTTTTACATAATATACTGTATTTTTTGGATATATAATTGCATGTAAATAATTGCAGCTTGTATCAGGCATAAACCATTTGGCAAGACCATAAGCACATTGGTTGCCGTTTACATAAGTAAATGCTCCGCCTACATACAGAGTGTCTTTAAAAACTTCTAATGTTGCTACTACATTATTAGCTCCTTTACCCAAGCTATCCCATTTTGTGCCATTCCACCGGGCAATATAATTTACAGGCATTCCATTAAGTAATGTATCCGTGCATCCGCCTACATACAGGTCTCCTCTGTAAACTGCCATTGCTTGATAATAAACATCACAACTCAAATCAGTTCCAAGAGAGTTCCATTGAAAGCCATCCCACATAGCAGCCATATATGAATTCAAGGTATCTGCAACCTGTGTAAATGCACCGCCTACATATAAAAAATTATTAACTATATCCACGCACATATCATTAACCCAGTAATTAGGACCTCCAGGCACATCTTGCCAGCTTGTGCCTCCAAGATATTTTCGTAAACCCCAGTAACCTCCGGCATATAATTCTCCGTTAAAAACTTCTAATGCCTGTGTCCACAGACCCATACTGCCCACATTGAGCCAGTTTGTGCCATCATAAGCTGCTATTTTATCAAATGCAATTGTCCCAATATGTCCAAAATTTCCTGCTATAAATAATTTATTATCAAATACTTTAAAATCATAAACAGGTCCATTAGGCATTCCAATACTTGTTCCGTGCCAGTTTGCGCCATCCCATATTGCTAAACGTTTTGTATTTGGCTGATAATCTACTTCTCCAAACCCCCCTCCTATAAACAGTTTGTTATCAAATATTCCTATACATTTAATGGTACCACTATAAAGTGTTATACCGTTAGAATAAGAATTCCAATTTAGATTATCCCATTTAATAATACCATTAACTATAAATGTATCTATTTTTTGAAAAACACCACCTATATATAAAAAACTATCTTTTTCATTAAAAAACGAATTTATTTGTACTCCACCTTCACACCAAAGACTATCAATATTATTGAAATGGGTATTCCATGATTGAGATTTTACATCAGCCATAAAAATTAGAATACTTATAATAAACAAAAAAAATGTTCTAAATTTTTTATTATTCATAATTCATAATTATTTAGTAATTACCATTTTTTCACTCTTAACTACTTTGCCGTTTATAATAAGATTACATACATAAATTCCTTTTCTCCAGCCCAATGTATGAACCATTGTCTTGTTACTGCCTTTTTTAAAAATAAGTTCTTTTAACAACTTTCCTTTTAAACTATATATTTTAATTATGCCTTTGTCATCTGCAGCAATGTATGCTTCTATGGTAAAACTATTATCACTTGGATTTGGATATAATTTAAAGTCAAGTTCTTTAACGTTTATATCTTTTATTCCTGTATTATTTATTATGGTTATCGTCTTATATGCAGTATCTGCACAATTTCCATATACAACAATAACAGAAACCAAATAGGTTCCAGCTGTGTCATATTTATGTGAATTGTTAGAACCTGTGCCTGTTGTACCATCTCCAAAATCCCAATCCCAACTGTCGGCATTAGGATTTGAATAAAAAATTACGTTAGGAATAGGATTGATATCTGTATAAAAAATAGTGTCTGCAGAAGTATGTATGAATGCCTGTAACGAATCGCAGGGCTTAACAGTAATCATTGTAGTTGCAGTATCCTTGCAATTCTGATAATTCACAATAACTGATACATTATAAATGCCAGGGTTGTAATATATATGCAATGGCTTTTGTATTGTATCTGTTTCTCCATCTCCAAAATCCCATTGCCAGGTATCAACATAAGCATTATTGTTGTAAAATTGTATAGCAATGCTATCTTTTACATAATATACTGTATTTTTTGGATATATAATTGCATGTAAATAATTGCAGCTTGTATCAGGCATAAACCATTTGGCAAGACCATAAGCACATTGGTTGCCGTTTACATAAGTAAATGCTCCGCCTACATACAGAGTGTCTTTAAAAACTTCTAATGTTGCTACTACATTATTAGCTCCTTTACCCAAGCTATCCCATTTTGTGCCATTCCACCGGGCAATATAATTTACAGGCATTCCATTAAGTAATGTATCCGTGCATCCGCCTACATACAGGTCTCCTCTGTAAACTGCCATTGCTTGATAATAAACATCACAACTCAAATCAGTTCCAAGAGAGTTCCATTGAAAGCCATCCCACATAGCAGCCATATATGAATTCAAGGTATCTGCAACCTGTGTAAATGCACCGCCTACATATAAAAAATTATTAACTATATCCACGCACATATCATTAACCCAGTAATTAGGACCTCCAGGCACATCTTGCCAGCTTGTGCCTCCAAGATATTTTCGTAAACCCCAGTAACCTCCGGCATATAATTCTCCGTTAAAAACTTCTAATGCCTGTGTCCACAGACCCATACTGCCCACATTGAGCCAGTTTGTGCCATCATAAGCTGCTATTTTATCAAATGCAATTGTCCCAATATGTCCAAAATTTCCTGCTATAAATAATTTATTATCAAATACTTTAAAATCATAAACAGGTCCATTAGGCATTCCAATACTTGGTCCACGCCAGTTTGTGTCATTCCATATTGCTAAACGTTTTATATTTGACTGATAATCTACGTCCCAAAATCCACCCCCCATATATAATTCATTATTAAATGTTTCTAAACACTGTACTTCACAGGTATTTGTTACCCCATTTGATAGGGCATTCCAATTAACACCATCCCATTTAGTAATAGTATTAACCAGCAAAGGTCCTATATATTCAAAAGCTCCACCCATATATAAATATTCACCCTGGTTATGAAATGATTCTACATAAATAGTACCACCACTAGAATTCCATAAGCTATCTCCTAAACCATCAGTATGCCATGTCTGGGAATATGAAAAAGCACTGTCTAATATCAGGACTATAATTATTATAAATTTTTTTAAAAGTTTCATAACTTGATTATTGATTTTTTATTTCATTGTTTATCCGTAATCTGAAATCCGTAATCCGTAATTTTTTGTTTCATTGTTATTTAGTAATTACCATTTTTTTACTAATCATCGGCATATCTTTAATTATTAAACTATATGTATATATACCGGGACTCCAGTTTTTTGTATTAACTTTTATTGTATTTTCACTGCTGAATACTTTGTATTGTGCAATTAATCTGCCTGAAACGTCTCTTATTTCTATTGTGCCTTTTATGTCATCAGGCAGGCAATATGGTATTGTTGTTGTGTTATTGAATGGGTCAGGATAAT
>CAZZDX010000241.1:0-4986 GCA_964653185.1 uncultured Bacteroidales bacterium | reverse complement strand
AATTTTTGTGTACTTTTTTAAAAATGACGACATTACGAACAGACACTAATTAGAAGAGATAGTGTTCCCTTAAAAGAGTTATTAAGAATTGCAAAAGAGAAAAACGCAAATGTATTAGCTGTTGCAGGTAACCTAAATGCTTTAGGTTCTGCAAAAGGACTGATTTTATTAGCCGAATTTTTAGAAGATGAAAGTAGTGATAATGAATTGCATCTGTTTATTCCTAAATCTTCAATAAATTCATTAAAACAAATTAGAAAAGATTTTAAGAATGACGTACTTGCTGCCAGAGTAATAATCTTTGAAATTGAACCATTTGTTTTTCTACAGGGAGTAGTTTTTGCTGGTACTATAGAAAAATTTTCAAATGCTAAAATACAAGTTAAATCAAAAGGATATTATTTATATAAACCTATTCTACAAGAGCAAGATTCATTTCCTAATGATGGTATTTTTGTAGATGTTTCTGCTTTTAATAAAACTCATGATTTTAGCATTGCCATTGAGTCATATTATCGTTTTTTAAGGAAGAATTTTAATATTACAAATGGATATACATTTAGTGCTAAAGTCAATTACGAAGATAATGAAGATGACGATCACCAATATGTTTCAAAAAAACCTTATAAATTAAGCGATGTATAATATGAATGAAATTAAAGTATATGATTTTAATCTAATTGCAGATGATTATAATAAACATCATTCTGCGCATAATAATTTTATGCAAATTATTAGTCACTACTCTGGAATAACACACAATTATAAAATAATGGATATTGGTTGTGGAACAGGCAATGAAACAATTAATTTATTTAAATCTTTTAATTGTAGAGTAATTGGAATAGAACCTGCTAATGATATGCTAAAAGTTGGAGAAAAAAATGAAGAAAAAATTGATTGGATAATTGGAAGTGCAGAAGAAATTCCATTAAACAACAACTCAGTTGATATTATAACTTCATTTTTTTCAATTCATCACTTTAACGACATTAATAAATCTTTTCAGGAATTTAATAGAGTTCTTACGCCAAATGGAAAAATATTTATTTTTTCAATATCTCATTCCCAAATGAAATCAAGTTTAGAGTATAAATTCTTCCCTGAATTATTGTATGCTGATTTAGCAAGAGTTCCTTCAATTTCGAGTTTAAAGGAAAGTCTTGCTTTACACCACTTCTCAACAACGGCTATTGAAACAGAGTATGAAACTCGCAAGATTGATGAAAAATATCTTGAAATGGTTAAAAATCAGTATCGGTCAGGTCTCAGACTGCTAAATCAAGAACAACTAAATTTTGGTATAAAACGAGTTGAAAATTCAATTGATAATAATGAAAACTTAGTAGATGAAATTAATTGTACTGTATTAATCGCTCAAAAACAATGATTGCCACAGTTCACAACCAAGCACATTTGCAATTCACACGAGCCAACGCTAAAGCCAAAAATTGTAAAAGAGCTTGCTCTGCCAACGCAAGGAAGAAGAAACAACGAAATGCCAACAGTATATATTTTTACGTAAAAAATTCCTCATTAAAATTAACAAGAAAAAGTTTTTTGTTTGCTCTTGTAACAGCAGTATAAAGCCATCGCAAAAGTTCAATATTCATCATTTGTTCATTTATATAGCCCTTGTTCACAAACACAGCATCCCATTGTCCGCCCTGTGTTTTATGGCATGTTAAAGAATAGGCAAATTTAACCTGCAAAGCATTAAAATACGGATTATTTAAAACTTTTTGGTATCGTAATCTTTTATTTTTAAGACCTATATAATCCCGAAGCACTTCTTTATATAATTTTCCGTTATCATCAAAAGAAAGAGATGGTGAGTTTGACATTATTGTATCAAGGATTATTTTAACATCCAATTCATCTTCATCCGGATAATCAATCATTCTTATTGTTACATCTGCAAAATCAAATCCATATATATGTTGTATTTTTCTTATTTTCAAAATTTCAATAATATCGCCATTAGCCATAAAGCCGGCTTTTGATTCATCGGAAAGCCAGAAATAATTATTTTTTACAATCATCATATAATCGCCAGCAGAGATTTCATCTTCTTTAAATAATATTTGATTTCTTATTCCCTGATTAAAACTGTTTGCTTGTTTATTGGAACGGCATATAACAGTTGTGTTTTCCATTCCATATTCTGAATAGGCATTGTTAAGCTGGTCTTCAAGTTCATAACCATCTATTTTAACTATATCTGTATAATCTTTTAATGAAAATAACGGTAATTTTGCCTGTCTGTTATTTATGATATTACGAATTTCTGTTGCATTGGCTAATATTCCTGATTCCTGCGATTGTCTGACAACATCGGTAAGTTCAAAAGAGTCAATGTTGATATTATAACTGTTTTTAAGAAAGTCAATATCCAAAGCAGGACTTATATCAGTGCCAACAGGTGGCAATTGTGCAGAATCGCCTATTAATATTAATTTGCAGTTTTCTCCCTGATAAACATATTCAATAAGGTCGTTAAGCAAATTTCTATTTGAAAACAAGCTGTTATTATTTGATGCAGTGCTTGGAATCATTGATGCCTCATCAACAATAAATATAGTATCTTTATGAAAGTTTTTTTGAAGTATAAGAGAGGTCTTTAGTCCTTCGGATTGACTAATTTTATAAATTTTTTTATGTATTGTCCAAGCTTTTTTGTTTGAATAGTTTGATAAGACCTTTGCAGAGCGTCCTGTTGGTGCTAACAGCACTGATTTTTTGTTTAAAACAGGCAATATATTAACAAGTGCACTTATTATTGTTGTTTTTCCTGTGCCGGCATAACCTTTTATAACAAACATCTGTTGGTTGTCGTCTGTATTGATAAATACGGATAGTTTATCAATTAATATATTTTGTCCGGCAGTTGTTTTATAAGCAAACTGTTTTAATATCAGGGATTTTATTTTATTTTCTTCCATTAATATATTTTGTCGACGTCAGATTGTTTATTATATTTATTTTTTGAAGAAATTAATTAATAGAAGTCCCCTATAGATAACAGTAACAGACAATTAAGAGAGCGCCTGATTAACTTTTGATGAGAGTTCTATTACTTTTTCATATTCGGCAGGTGTCAGGTCTTTAAAGAAAAAGTGAACAGGATTTATAGGTTTATCATTTTTTCGTACTTCGTAATGCACGTGCGAGCCTATTGATAGCCCTGTACTACCAACATAACCAATTGTCTGTCCTCTTTTTACTTTTTGTCCTCTTTTAACATTAAATTTAGACAAATGTGCATATACTGTTTTATATCCATAGCCATGGTCAATAACTATTTCATTGCCATATCCACTTGAGTATTTAACTTTAATGACAACACCATCGCCTGTAGCATAAATTGGAGTTCTTCTTGGTGCTGCAAAGTCAACGCCGGTATGCATTTTCAATGTTTTATAAATAGGATGCATTCTCATTCCAAAACCGGAAGCTAATCTTGAATGTTTTTTTGATACAGGCTGTATAGCTGGGATACATGACAACATTTCCACTTTATTCTTAGCCATTTTAAATACATGGTCAAAAGATTTTGATTGAATATATAGCTGACGGGCAATTTTATCAACTTTTTGTGTGATTTCTGTTATAATTTGTGAGTTGTCATATCCTTCTAATTTTGCATATTTGTCAGTACCGCCATAGCCCGCTTCTCTTACTGTTTTGGGAATTGGATCTGCCTCAAAAATAACTCTGTAAATATTATCATCTCTATTTTGTATATCTGCTAAAACTTTAGACATTTGCCCAATTTTATCATTTAGTATTTTATACTGTAATTTATACTGCTCATTTTCGCGTTTTAATATTTTTTCACTGGGAGATTCAAAAAAATTAAATGCTATTAACATCACTATTGCAGAAAAAACCATACCAGCAGCAACAATTGAAAGAATTTTGACTGTTCTGTCTTTCAGAGTTTTTTTTACTTTTTCATACTTTAATGATCGCGTATTAAAACGATATTTTGTCTTTGCCATTATTTTGGTTTATCTTAAAAATGCAAAAGTAATAAAATAATACAAATTTACAAATTATGTTGTTATTAATCTATATTTCGTAATTATGAAAAAACATAGAACAAAACAATATAACAACATTATTATTTTTCTCTCTTACGAAAAATTTCCGTTTTATTATCATAATTTATCCAGTAATTTCCTTCAGAAAGTTTTGAGACATTAATATCATTTCCAAATCCATTCATTATAAGTTCTCCTGTTTCATCAAAAATTTCCCATCTGGTCTCTTTTGTAAACATAATGTTGTCAAAAATTTTTTTTGGCGCTAATAATATTTCCTGTGTTTTTGAATAAAAACTTTTTTCTTTTGAATAATTTATTTTACCGTTTATATCAACATATTTCACTCTATACTTATTTATTCCATAATAAGCATGGTGTGTTTGAAAACAATAATTATTATTTGTTACAGTATCTTTAACCTCAACTTTATCAACCTGTATCCATTTATTCCACCTGTATTGCTCTATTACAAATGGTATATTTCCTGTATTGCCTTTGACTGACCAAATTAATTTTTTATCATTGTCAAACTTAATTGTTGTGAATGAAAAATCGCTTTCAGCCCTTAATACTTCCGGATTTATTATCTTTGGAATACATTCTTTTTTATGTTTTATCTTTATAATTACAGCATCTCCTATTTCTAAATTAAGATTTGAAAAATCTATTTCAAAAGAATTTGAATTTATTTCATCTTTGGTAACTTTTTCATTGACATACACTTTTTCTACACAAAAAACACCTTGTTCACATGATGGATTAAGAACATATATATTTTCCCCGTAATAATTACCTTTTATAATAATCTCTTCTGCAATTACCTTACAATTAAAAAAAGATATTATAAAAATAAATAATAAAATAATCTTTCTCATTAGTTTAATCTTGTTACTAAAAATAATCAAATATTTAGAAACTTAACCTGATTAATTACTTTTTA
>CAZZDX010000240.1:0-4986 GCA_964653185.1 uncultured Bacteroidales bacterium | reverse complement strand
GCGACAGTTTGCAGCAAATAGCACACAAAGGTCTGGACAATGGAGACAGTTTAACTATTACTGCAAGTAATTTAACAACAGGCAATACATATTATATTAAAGTTGAACAGCAACAGGAAGTTAATGGTTATTTGGGGGTTTGTGTTAAAGATGTAAAATTGCCTCCAAAAACCGGATTAAGTTGTGAAGAAGCAATTGAAGTCAACATAACTGAAACATGTATAACACAAACTTACCGGATACAAAGTAAAAAAATGTGGTTTACCTTCCCGGCTGGTGCCACTGATGTTCAGATAGAAATCAGCTATCCTGCGGATTTACCCTGTGCTCAAATAAAAGCAATTAAATTATGTTCAGGCAATTGTGATAGTTTGAATGTACTTGCAGTAAAAAACGGACTTACATATACAGCAGATGGTTTAATACCAGGTAATATTTATTATTTGGAACTAAAAAGAAGTATTCAGGATACAGGATATTTTAATTTATGTATATATAAAGAATTAACTCCGAAAACCGGATTAAGTTGTGAGCAGGCAATTGATATACCCGTAACTAATGCTTGTGAGCCACAAACATATATGTTACTTCGCCCAAATAAAAAGAAGTGGTTTGGTTTTGTGCCGGATTACTCATCTGTTCAAATAGAAGTTAGTCCGCCGTATGGTGAATTATATCCTGCTTTAATAGATAAAATATTTTTATATGATGGAAATTGTGACAGCTTGATTTTAATATATCAAACCAGTGAGCTTAATTTTATTGCAGATAATTTAATACCCGGAAATAAATATTATGTAAAAGTTAGAAGCACAAAAAAAACTTTACTGGAACAACCACCGGGACAAATTGGAATTAAGCCGGAATTTATAGATACTACTTATTTTGATTTATGTATTCATTATTTATTAACTGCTGATGCAGGGGAAGATAAAATAATTATTTTAGGTGAAAGTACAGAAATAGGAGGAAATCCAACAGCAATCGGTAGCTTCCCTCCCTACTCTTATAGCTGGACTCCAATTACAGGATTAGATAATGCCAATATTTCCAATCCAATAGCATCTCCAGTACAAAATACTACATATATTGTAACAGTTACAGATTCAAATAATAATACTAATACCGATACTGTTGATGTTATAGTCCAACGTCATATTGACATTGGGAAAATTGATACTTTAATGCAGGATACTATGGGATTAATTTTTGATAGATTTGGAAATATATATACTTATGAAGATATAAAAAGAACTCAATCAGGACAAAAACAAATTAATACCTGTCAGGCAGGAATATTTGAGTTAACTTTTGTAGGGGATGATTTTGATACTCATCCTGATGCACAACCAATGGAGCATGCTATATGTCAGGTATTTACTGATTTGTCTGTATTAATTAACCATTCACAATGTAATGGAACAGATCCAACAGTTTATATACAGGTGAATGCTATTGTAGTTGATACACCGGGATTAGCTTCTGCTACTCCATTTTATCATATATGTTGTCCCAATGATATTACAGGCATAATTGAAAGTGATGTCTGGAAAGCAATTAATGGAGGAGTTAATAACCCTGATGAATTTGACGGGGTAATAAATGTGCCTTTTGATATCTCTGTATATAATGGTGCCACATGGAATTATGTTTTAGAAGGAACCCCTTCTTCAACACCACCACAATATGATATTTATTCAGTAATGCTGCATGAAGCAATTCATACTCTTGGTTTTGCATCATTAATTGGAGCTAATGGACAAAGTTTATTACAGGGTGCCCCTGAGCATTATTCAAGGTTTGATACATATTTACATAGTAATAATGATGCAGATAATTTTATATCCTGGGATGGTTGTTATGATGCACATTTTAACTTATCAACTGATGTTATTACTTCCGGGTGTGAAAATGTAGTTTTTGACGGAAATAATACTATCTTCCCACAACCTGTTTTTGCTCCTACCGACGGTTATATGCCAGGTTCCAGTTTAAGTCACTTTTTTACTAATTGTGGAGGCATTCCTACTAATAATTATGTTATGCATCCTGCAATAGGAGTTGGACAACATCATAAAGTCATAACACCGGAAGAAGTAAGAACTTTGTGTGACCTTGGATATGAGACAACAGGAAATTTTGGCGATGGAAGTTTAGATTTTCATATAACCGATGGGGGTCTTCCATCCTGTGGTGAAATTGTTGCCGGAGTTAATGATGGGTATGAATTTACATGTACTAATGAACAATATATTGTTGAATCATGTCCTGATAGTACAATTACTATATCACCGCTTGAAAATGATATAAATGCTGAAACTTATGATTGCTTGGAGATAAAATGTGGAAACGGTAATATATTAAATAGTGATGGAATAAGTTTTGAATTTGACCCTGTTGATAATAGTTTAAGTATAGTAACTTTAACATATATACCTGTTGGACAGGCACCAAATCATATAAGAGGAAATATAACCTGCATACAAATATTAGTAACTTTCTGTGGTGAAGAAACCTGTGCTACCCTTGAAGATTGTAACCAGCTTTGTAATCCTGATTTTTCGGACTTAACTGTTCCTTTTGATGACCTGGATGGTATTGATTTTGAGGTTGGATACGTTGTTTCTTGGACACTCTCGCATGGTACGCCTAGAATTGACGGAACTCCTGCTAATCCTTGCGCTGAGATGTGGTCGCTAGGACAAGATGCTGAGGGAAACCTCGGGTCATGGGGAGAGGGTATTATTACAGGAATTAATGTTCAACCTAATATGGATTATATATTTTCATATAGAAGAAAATGCTCTGCTTACTTCTTTGCTCCTTTAGATAATATTCATGTATATCTAATTCAATCTGATAACTCACCTGGTATTCCTAATCTTTCGGATGAAACTACTCCAGGTGTTCCGGCAACAAATGTTGAAATTCTACAGGAAACAGATGTCCCTGATAATAACCAATGGCAACAAGTAGTTGTATGTTTTCATACACCGAACGATGGAGAAGTATATGACTGGTTATGGATATATCCGGAACAAAATCCAGGGAGCGGTCAATCTATTTTACATGTTGATGATGTTGAATTAATAGAAGATAATTTTGATTTAGGGGATGATATTTCAATTCCTTGTGGTTATACAAATATCGGAAATGTTTTTTGTGCTGTAGCAAATACTTCTTATGAATGGACAGTAATAAATGGAGATATGGGTTCAATTGATGATGTGAATATTGCTGAATCGCAGATTTCTGTTAATCCTGAACTCATAACTACTTACCAGTTAACAAGAACTTTCCCTGATAATCCATTGACTGTAACTTTTCCGGATCCTGTTATTTGTAATTTAACAGATGATATTACAGTTGAAGTTACTAATCCTGTTGTTGCAAATATTACTATTACTAATCCAACCTGTGGTATTGGAAATCTTGGAACAGCTACTGCCAATCCTTCGGGTGGCACTCCTCCATATTTATATGAATGGAATATAAACGGAACAATTTATATTACTCAAACTGTTACAGAACTTGAACCAGGAACTTATACTGTTACTGTAACTGATGCTAATGGTTGTACTGATACTGAATCAGTTGAAATTTATGAACTTGGTGGGTGGCCTGTTCATTTTGACAGTAATTATGGATTATTATACAATTCTGGTAATAATAACGTCCCTCAATATGGAATAGATTTATCGTCTGACAATGATGGGAACATATATATTGTCGGGCAAAACTTTACTGATCCTGATGGTTGGGACTGGGATGAATGCAATCATTGTTCTGAATGTACTTTTTGGACTGATACCAATTGGACTAGTAATGCCAAAGTATATATACCACAGCCTTTTATTTTTATGGGTAAATATGATAGATGTGGAACACAAATATGGGAAAAAGAACCTTTAGAATTTGATGAAGGTCCACATTTACCATGGATACAAGGAATTACTGTTGATAATTCGGGTAATGCTATAATTGCAGGAGCTTATTTCTCTTTACGTACTTTTATTGCAAAATATAATTCATCAGGTGATGAATTATGGAAAACTTTTATTGATGCCAGAAGTTATGTTAATGATATTATAACTGATAATTATGATACTATTTATATTACCGGAACCTGTCAAAATCCTGTGTATTTTAATAGTGCTGATGACCCACAAAATATACAGATAAGTTATGGCGGTGGTGGAACGGATGCATTTATTGCTAAATATAGCCCTGATGGTAAAATTCTTTGGGTAAATAATTTAGAATCTTTTGGTTTTGACCTTACTAATAATGATAAAGGAAACGGATTAGCATATTTTGAAGCAAATTCAACCGATAAAAGAATTTATGCTGCTGTAATTATAGGTAATACTGAAGAAATTAGTTATTATGATGTTTATGTTGCAAATCATAAATATATTTTCCCTTATGATAATGTTGATTTTCCTGGTGCTTTTCAGGTTGTATGTGTTAATGCAGATAATGGTTTACCTGCTTCATCAATATCAATCAATATTAGTAAATCAAACTCTTATGAGTATGTTGTTGGGAAAAAAATTAAAGCCACTTCTTCAGGTGTATTTGTAACAGGATATAAAATAAATGGTCCTGGTGAAAGAGATGTATATTTGGAAAAATTCAAATTGGATTTAAGCACTTCAATTTTTAAATTTTCCCAGGGTGCAACAGGTAATAATGTTAGCACAGATATTGCTGTTAGCTCTAATGGGAAAAATTATATAACAGGTTATTTTACAGGACCATCATTTGGTTTTGATGGTAATCAAATATATTCCGATTCTGAAGAAGATGTTTTTATTGCATGTTTTGACAATAATCTCCATAATTTATGGCTCAACAGAGCGCATGGTAATAACAGGGATATTGCAAATTCTGTTACGCTTGATAATAATGGAAGTGGTTTTATTACAGGATTTTTTTATGATGATATTACTTTTGAAGGACCGGATATGGCTAATTTAATCACTG
>CAZZDX010000239.1:0-4989 GCA_964653185.1 uncultured Bacteroidales bacterium | reverse complement strand
ATGCAAACTTTTTATTCATAATACTTGACTTTTATTAAATACTACAATAATAAGCTTTTAGAAAATTTAAGCATTAAAAATGTCCTTTAAACCAATAATTCTAAAGTTTCAAGTTTGCACTTCACCCCGCCTGACACCAAGCATTGCTGTTATCGGCAGTTTTTTCTTCGTTGTCAGTTCGCCGCTTTTAAGAGATAGTAGTAACTCTCAATTGTGCTTTTGTATCTGCTTTCAATGTCCGCTTTTTCGTCAGCTGATTTTTTTTCTGCGTAGAGCGATAGTAAAACTTGTGCTTTGAGTAAAAGTTCTCTGGCAGTTACGATGTGTTTTGGGAAAGGTGTCTCGTTTGGTTTGTTTTTAAAAACCTCGTCATTCAAAAATTTCCATTCCTTTTCTAAATCTAACATCATATAGTCTCCATTATTTTTGACACATCTTTGTCGGACAAGATTTGATATTGATTGTGTCCAGTCGCTTCATCAACTCCTTTTTTGAACGCTTCCATTTCTTCAACTGACTGAAATTCGTAAATGTGAATTTCCTCTTTGATTTGATTAAATTGTTTGGTGTCATTTGTATTCACAATTTTACAATGCTTCTCACCAAAAACCATAAATAATCTGTGTTTCATTTTTTTATTTTTTTTAAGTTAATTATTTTTATCTGTTTTCAAGTTCATACTTTCAATCATTTCAATGCTCCTGTGCAACTGTAATGTCGTTTTATTTTTTCCGCATTATGAATAAATGTTTGAACCCTCTCAAATAAAAGTTAAATCGTCTTGCTCTGTTATGCCAAACTCCAGTGTTAGAAGCTTGATTGTGTCGTGTTACACAAATAGCATCCATCGGCTCAAAATATTTTTCAAGTCGCTGATAGAGCAAAAATCCAGTCGGTGTGAATTTCTTTTTTATCCATTGGTCGCCAATGAGCCAAGCAACAACTTTGTCTTGTTTTAAGATTCTATGAATTTCTATTGCAACTTTTTCTAACTCGTCATAAAACTCTGTCTTTTCGCAAGAAATTTTTCCAATGCAGTTTTTGGCGTCTGAATATTTTATGTTGTCAGAATACGGACTGTCAATAAAAACAAAATCAACACTATTGTCGGCAAGCGGAATTTTTCTTGCGTCATTTTTTATTATGTCTGGTCGCACAATACTTATATCGTAGCCAATAACTTTTCGGTTTAGTTCTTTTGCAACATCTATGGTAGTTCCGCTTCCACACATCGGGTCAATAACTAAATCATTTTCTTTTGTATAGCGTTGCAGTAAATTCCAAATTACAAAAGCAGGAGTAACTCCATTGTATTTATTATTTCCGTGCGGTTTGTCTCCGTAATTTTGAGTAGGAAAATCCCAAAGGGTTGTAGATTCTAAAACAAGTTCTTTCTCTTTTCTCATTTACAAAGTGAATTCTTTTTTAGAGTCAGCAATATAATTTCTTTTACTCAATTCTTGTAAATGAAACCAACTTCCATTTGATAATTCTTTTAAAAAATCATCTTCGTTTTTGAAATGATTTTCTAATTCTAAAATGGATGGAATTTTTTCGTTTACAATATTCAATTTTTCTTCTTCAACTAATTGTAAAATGCTTTCGTGAAGAATAGAAAGGTTTTCATAAACTGCGTTATGATTTAAATCAGAATTGAAATGAATAAAAAGTAAATATTTCATTTTATTAGTTTTTTTAAGTCGTCAATAAATTTGTCAAACATTTTTACTTTTCCGCTTTCTTCAATGTTAGTTTCGCTCAAAATATAACTTCCATCTAAATCTATTTCAACTATTGCTCTGCCTTTTTTTGTTGGTTTTTTCACTGTCAATGTTCCATCTTCATCAGGCGTAACGAAATAAACTTTGATGTGTTGAGTAACTTTATCAGAAGCAAGTTTAATTTTCCAGTAACCAGTTTGAGCAATTCGCTCTCGCAAAGTTACTTTACTTGAAAGCACTGCAATTACTTTACTTGTCGTTGGATTGAAAATTATTATATCAACATCGGGAAGATGAGAGCCAAACTCTCCATAATCAATAAGCAAATTTCTTTTTACCAAACTCATTTCTCTTGAAAGATTTGCCCCCTTGGTTCTTTCAAGAGAATTTCCATTCAGAACATTAAGCCCTAAACTTCTAACTTCATCTACAATAATAAACTCTATTAACTTTTCAAGATTTTTTCCCTTGAACGCTCTCCAAGATTGTTCGTGGTCATCTCCTTGAAAATCTTTTTTATGTTGTGTTTTTGCTTCTCGCAAAAGATTTGAAATATGCCGATACGCTTCTTTGCCGTATTTCTCTTTCTTCTTTTCGTAAAGTGCAATGAGGTCTTTGATTGTCATAATTTTTCCATTATTAAAATATATTCAGAAGGATAAGCCAATTTTAAATTTTTATCATTTGCTTTTACAAACTGTCCTGTGTCATTGTCCCTTGTTGACGGTAACATTTTAGAGGGGATTTCTCTGTGAATGATGTCGTGTGTCCTAAAACCAATGTTTTCAAATTGTTCTTTAAAAACTTCTGCGTTCAAAATTTTTATTTTATTAAATTCAGTGTTCCCAATTACAACGCACGTTCTTCCGCCTTTTTTTAAAACTCGTTTCATTTCAAAAAATGTTTCCAGCATATCAGCAAAATAGTTTTTTACTTCTCTACCTTTTTTATTTTCGCCAAGTTGAGTAACGATTTTTTCTGCCAAAGAACTTTTCAAATCTATTTTGTCTCTGTCTTTGTAAGCACTTCCAATAAATTTTTTTCTGAACTCTGGTAAATCTGATAAATAACCAAACCATAAAGAAGGTAATTGATGTAAGTCAGCATATTCGTATGAAGTTACATAGGGCGGACTTGTTACGATTAGTGTCGCTTTATTTTTTTCGCAAGGTAAATTGCGGGAGTCGCCACATTGCACCACTCTGTATCTATCAATGTCCTGTTTTATTTTTGGATTTAAAATTTTGTCAAACTCAAAATGTTTCTTAATCATTTTCTTTGATTGATTGAGAAACAGTGTTAGCGGTTCGTAAATTTTTTTGTTTTGGTCTCTTGTTGGCTTAACACTTTTTTGCAACCAAATGGAACACGATTTTAAAATTTGTGCAAAGGCAACTAAAAAAAAATTTCGGATATCATTATTTTTTACTTCCAGAATTCTTGAAAAGATGATAGATAATTTTTCTTTCTGCTGTGGCAAAAACCAGTAATCAATTCTGTCATTTTGCGGAACTACTTGAAAAGATTTTTTCAGAAAGAAATCATATTGTCCGTTTAATCTGTTCTGCAAATCAAAATCAATATCGCTAAATTCTTGTAACAGTTCCCCTGTCTTTATCGGAGTTGTCTTGACTTTTGCAATCAAGGCAGCAATGTCGTTGATGTCTGTTCCAATTCCAATTCTGTTATTTACGATTGCTTCCACAACTGTTGTTCCGCTTCCCAAAAAAGTATCAATAACAATGTCATTCTCGTTGCTGTGTTCCTTTATTAGTCGTGATGCAAGTTGCGGAATAAACTTTGCTGGATATGTGTAGTAGCCGTGTGTAATGTAAGAAGTGTCTTTGATTGTCTTGTCTACAAATGACCAAGAGTAGTCAATGGGAATTGCTGCGAGGGTTGTTTCTTCCAAAAGTATCGTGTCGTTCATTCGGTTTTGTTTATTTATAGTTGTCAAAGATACATTTTTTTTGTCAATTGAAAATTGTTGCTGTCGCAGTTTTTAAAATTGCCGATAACGTTTGGCGGTATGGTTAGTTGCCGATTGCGAGGTAGTTTCCTGTCAAGTTGCGATACCGTCAAAACGGGCTACAAACCTTGAATTTACTACTGTCTCGGCAATTAACTATACCGCTTGTTATGGGCTGGTTTTCTTTTTGTCATTCGTAATATATCCTTACTGTATCACCATTTTTTCTGTATAAAATTTCTCTTCGACATAAATTTTTACAAAATAAATTCCTTTGGGAGAATTGGAAAGGTCTATTTCGTATGAGGTTTGTTGTTTAAAATTCGATGTCGCATAAACTTTTTCTCCAAGCACATTGTAAATACAAATATTGGTGGTTGGTGATTGGTGATTGGTGTTTGAAACAATAAACTTTCCCGTTGTCGGATTCGGATAAATCTGAAACCCGAAACCTGAAACCCAAAACTCATCCACTCCAACATTTCCATTGCCATCGGTCTTGATTAAATAAACATCAGGATCATCTGCACTGACGACGGTCGTCGTCCCGGCAATAATATATCCTCCATCACTTGTCTGCTGAACGGAATATCCACTTTCCTCATAATTTTGATAACCTACTCCTCCTCCAAAGGTTTTAGTCCACAAGGAATTTCCATTGGCATCAGTTTTGATTAAATAAACTTCATGAACACTCGCACCGGAACTCTGGGTTTTTCCGGCAATAATATATCCTCCATCACTTGTCTGCTGAACGGAATATCCTTCATCCGGACTTGCTCCTCCAAAGGTTTTAGTCCACAAGGAATTTCCATTGGCATCAGTCTTGATTAAATAAACATCAGGATCACCTGTATCGGGACTACTGGACAGCCCTGTAATAATATATCCTCCATCACTTGTCTGCTGAACGGAATATCCTTCATCCTGACTTGTTCCTCCAAAGGTTTTAGTCCACAAGGAATTTCCATTGCCATCGGTCTTGATTAAATAAACATCATTATTACCCGCACCGAAACTCTGGGTCACCCCGACAATAATATATCCTCCATCAGTAGTTTGCTGAACGGAATGTCCCCATTCATCATCATTTGTTCCGCCAAAGGCTTTAATCCATAAGGAATTTCCATTGGCATCGGTCTTGATTAAATAAACATCAACAATATAACTCAGACCGAAATTATTGGTCGCCCCGGTAATAATATATCCTCCATCACTTGTTTGCTTAACGCAATATCCATACTGAACATAACCTATTCCTTCAAAGGTTTTAGTCCATAAGGAATTTCCATTGGCATC
>CAZZDX010000238.1:0-5042 GCA_964653185.1 uncultured Bacteroidales bacterium | reverse complement strand
TTTTTTTTATAAATTTCTAATTGATCTAATTGACCTAATTAACCTAATCAATACCCAAGTCCCAATGTGTTAAGTTTTAGCTTACTTTTTTATAAATGGTGTTAAAAATTAAATTCAATTCTTTTGCTTCTTGCCACAATGGTTTTGCTTCATCTTTTAATTCTGGAACAGCAACTGTAATCATTCTAATAAAATGCTTTGATTCACGTGATTCTTTTTTAACTATTCCTATTTTATGTTTAAAATCTTTTTTACTTTCCGCATCATCAGCCTCGCAATAATTTGCTCCAACACTAGTTCCCGCCTTAACAAGTTGTGTTATTAGAGGAATTGTAATTGGGTTTTTTGGGACTTTTTTGCAAAATATAATTATATTCTCTCCAAATTTAGCTGTTCTTTCTTCTAAATCCCACTTTTTGTTATTAGTTTTATTGGTCATTTTTTAGGTTAATTAGAAATTAGGTCAATTAACAGTTATGAAATTTTAAACTGTGAGTGCTTACATAAATAGTTTATTTAGGACTTTTAAATTAATCTAATAATAAAAATATTGTTAATTAAGTATAATTTATCATTGAAAAATTGTAATGATTGAAATAATTGCCAAGATTTTTTTACAAGCCCTTAGCCATAATTATTTTAATCTTTCAATTTTTCAATTTTTTCAATCTTTTCAACAAAGTATTAATAATCTCCGATAGTTTCTTTTAATTGTGAAAGGGCATTTTCTGTTTGTTCATTATCAGGAGCTTTACCGTGCCATTTATGAGTTCCCATCATAAAGTCCACACCATAGCCCATTTCTGTCTTCATCAAAATAGCAACAGGTCTTTGTTTGCCTGTATGGTTTTTAGCTATTTTTAAAGTATCAATGATTTCCTGAATATTATTTCCATTCATTTCTAAAACATCCCAGTCAAAAGCTTTAAATTTAGCTTTTAAATCTCCTATAGATAAAACTTTATCAACAGGTCCGTCTATTTGTTTGCCATTACAATCAATAGTTGCTATCAAATTATCTGTTTTTTTTGCTGCTGCAAACAAAATTGCCTCCCATATCTGTCCTTCCTGCAGTTCTCCATCGCCGTGAAGAGAATAGACAAGACAATTATCATTATTTAGTTTTTTTGCTATGGCAGAGCCAATAGCATTTGACAGACCTTGTCCTAATGAACCCGAAGCAATTCTTATTCCCGGCAATCCTTCCGCAATTGAAGGATGTCCTTGTAAACGGGAGTTTAATTTTCTGAAAGTTGATAATTCTTTAATATCAAAATATCCTGAACGAGCTAACACACTATACCATAATGCTGAAAGATGTCCATTTGATAAGAAAAATATATCCTGATTATATCCGTTTATATCAAAATTATGAGGATTATGTCTCATTATTCCATTATAAAGGACTGTAATAAAATCAGCACATCCGAGTGATCCTCCTGGATGACCTGATTTTGCACCATATATCATTCTTAAAACATCTCTTCTTACCTGTGTTGAATTTTTTTGTAATTCTGTTATGTTAAGCATATTTATAATATAAAATAAAAAACAAAAATAATTATTTTTATAAACTTTGGGAGTTTTTTTGAAAGTTATAATTTCAGACCTCTTAAATTACTAAAGATCATCATATTAGATAATATTCAAAAATAAAACTGAGTATTTAGTCCAGATTTATATTTTTTTTTAATTTAAGAAGTGTAAATTTAAAATTTAGAAGAAATATTTTTTAATGAAAGATATCTAAAAGCAGTTCTATATTTTGATAAGGGATATTAAAATATCCGCCAATATATTTACTGGTTAATATTCCATTGTATAGATATACACCTTGACGAATACCTTTGTCATATTTAATTAAATTTTCCATGCCACCTTCTTCTCCCATTTTTAAGAAAACAGGGGCAAAAAAATTGCTTAAAGCATAAGAGACAGTATGAGGAACCATAGATGAAATATTTGGTACGCAGTAATGCGTAACACCATACTTTTTAAAAACGGGCTTAGTATGATTAGTAATATGTGAAGTTTCAAAGCAGCCGCCCTGGTCAATGCTTACATCAATAATTACAGAACTGTTTTTCATTTCTTTTACCATATCTTCGCTAACAACGCAAGGTGATCTTCCTTCGGATGAATGGATAGCACCGATAACAACATCAGCAGATTTCAGAGCTTTGATAAGTACTCTTGGTTGAATTATTGAAGTAAAGACCCTTTTATTAAGGAGATTTTGAATTCTACGTAATTTATAAACAGAATTATCAAAAATTTTTACCTGTGCGCCAAGTCCTAATGCAGCACGGGCTGCATATTCTGCAACGGTTCCTGCACCTAATATTACAACTCCTGTTGGTGTTATACCGGAGAATCCGCCAAGCATACTTCCTTTACCATAATTAATATCACTTAAATAGTTAGCTGCTATTAAAATTGAAGTGGTTCCTACTATTTCACTCATTGAACGTCTTACTGCAAATTCTCCTGTTTTATCTTTTATATATTCAAAAGTTATGGCTGTTATCTTTTTAGAAATAAGTTTTTTAAAATAAATATCACTTTGTCCTGTTAAATTCAAAGCAGATATTATTGTTTGTCTTGTTTTAAGTAATTCAATTTCTTTAATAGAAGGCGGAGCTATTTTTAATATTATATCAGATTTTTTATAAACATCTTCTGGTGTATATACTATAGTTGCTCCGGATTCGCTAAATTCATTATCACAAAAATGAGCAGATTTTCCTGCGTTGGTTTCAACAATTATATGATGTCCGTTTTGGGCTAAAAGACCAACAGCTTTTGGGACTAAGGCTACACGATTTTCCTGAAAAGCTATTTCTTTAGGAATACCAATAGATATACTTTTTTTATGTCTTTGTATTTCAAGTGTATCCTCTTGTGGCATTACCCTGCCTAAGCCGGAAAACAATATCTTTTTTGATTTTTCTGAATCCATACCTTTTTTTAATAATATAAATATAATATCTTTTTTGCTAAAATATCATTTTTTTTTGAGAAAAATTAAATAAACAGTAAAATTAAGAATATAAAAACATTTAGCACCTCAAAAAACTCAAATAATAATTTAAATATAAAGTTCACAATCTGTTGATTTTTATATCTTTGCGGTTTTTTGTATAAAACTTTGGATACTTTTTTGATTTCAAAAAACATAATTTTCAGATGTCTTTTTTTTAGAAGTAGTTAAAATAATATTATTTTTGTAAAATTATGAATATAGTAAGACAAAATAAAACTTCAAGATTATTAGAAAAAAATTTAGGCGAGATATTTCAATTAGAGAGCAATAATTTTTTTGGAGGAGCTTTAATAACTGTTACTAAAGTTATATCCACTAAAGACCTTTCAATTGTTAAAGTATATATCAGCTTGTTTGCTACAAAAGATAAGGATAAATTATTTTCAGAAATTGTTAAATACACAAAAATAATCAGATACAAATTAGCTCATAAAGTCAAAAATCAACTTAGGATAGTTCCTAATCTTGAATTTCATATTGACAATTCTTTAGATTATATTGATGATATTGAAAATTTGTTAAATAAATGATATAAATAACATAACATTTAATAAAAAAATCATTGTTTTTTCCTTTTTACATAGCTAAAAGATATTTCTTTTCTAAGCGGTCGCATAATATAATCAATGTGATTTCTGTAATTTCCATTGTTGGCATTACTATTGGGACAATGGCTCTTATAATAGTTCTTTCTGTTTTTAATGGTTTTGAAGGATTAGTAGTATCACTTTTTTCTTCATTTAATCCTGATATAGAAATAACTGTTAAAGAGGGAAAGACATTTAACAGTCAGGAAATACAATGCAAAAAGATAAAAAAAATTCCGAAAATAGCTTATTATACTGAAATTGTTGAAGAAAATGTTCTTTTAAAATATAAATCAAAACAATATATTGCGACAATAAAAGGCGTTGGGAAAAACTATCAAAAGATGACAAGGTTGGATACTATGTTGATTGATGGTGCATTTGTATTAGAGCAGGGCAAAAAAAATTATGCTGTAGTTGGTCAGGGAGCTGCATATTATTTAGATATTAATTTGAATGATTTTTATAATACTATATCTGTTTATGTTCCTAAAAGGTCTAAATCTGTAATTTTATCTCCCTTACGGGCTTTTAATAATGAAAACATACTTACATCAGGAATATTTTCAATACAACAGGATATTGATTTAAAATACATTATTGTCCCTATTAGATTTGCGCGCAAATTACTTGATTACACAACAGAAGTAACTTCTGTTGAAATAGGACTAAGTCCTGATGCAGACAAAGATGAAGTTCAACAGCAAATACAAAAGATAGTTGGAAATAAATTTTTAGTTAAAAATCATTTTCAGCAACAGGAATTGTTATATAAAATTATGAAATCAGAGAAAATGGCTGTGTTTCTGATTCTTGGATTCATATTGCTTATTGCAACATTTAATGTAGTTGGCTCACTTACAATGCTAATTCTTGATAAAAGAAAGGATATATCTTTTTTGTGGAGTATGGGAGCAGATAGCAAACTTATTAAAAAAATATTTTTAATTGAAGGATTACTTATATCATTATCCGGCACTCTTTTGGGGCTTATTTTAGGTGGAATAATATGTTGGATTCAGGAAAAATATGGAATTATAGGAATACATGGAGAATCTTTTATTTTAACATCTTATCCTGTTAATATGCAAATAATGGATTTTATCTATGTATTATTAATAGAATTTATAATAGCACTTGTTGCAACATGGTATCCTGTAAGACAAATTTCAAGGAAGTATTTATATAAAAATTTAACTTTTAATAAGAGATAGGATTAAGAGTATCAGAATAACTGACCTCCGGGGATTTTATATTTGATACTAATTTTTTTATTAATTTCTAATTGCTCTATCAGGCAACCGCCTGATGACCTAAATAAATCCCAATCCCTAACTGTTGACTTTGATATAAAAATAGGACACTATTTAAATAAAAATTAGTTTAGATTTAAGTTAATAATTTTTCAAAAT
>CAZZDX010000237.1:0-5045 GCA_964653185.1 uncultured Bacteroidales bacterium | reverse complement strand
GTTTCCTGTTTTTGTTAATAGCATTAAATTTTAGGTTTTTAGACAGTCTGACGGCGGCGGTTTTATCGCATTTTCGTATCACCCGTACAAATATTTCTCAAAGTTGCAAAAATTTCCGTCAACCACAAGTCCTCCGCTGTGAGCAGCCCGAAGTTATGCACTGGGCGGATCATTGTTTTACAAATTTCTTTATTGTCATTCCTTCGTCCGTCTTTGCTTTTATTATATAAACCCCGCTTGATAAACTTCTTAAATCAATTGTCGTCTCTTTGTCGTTGTTATAAATTGTCTTAATAATTTGTCCATTGATATTTAAAATTTCTATTGTAGCTTTTTCAGGAAAAACGATAGTAATGTCATTTGTTGTGGGATTAGGAAATATTTTTATTTCGCTATTATCTGTTACGTCTGCAATTCCATCATTTAAGGGATTGTACTCCCAAAAGTCTTTAAGATAAATATCATCACATTTTTTAGTACCTCTATATCTCCCAGTACCAATATAACCCTTTGAGCCGATTGAAAAACCAACGCCATAAACTCTACCAGAATCTGGTAAGTCTGTTTTAATAATCCAAATATTAGAAGAAGGGTCAAATTCCATGAAATCTTTATTTGATAAAGTACCATCCCACCCTGTTCCTAAATAACCTTTTGATTCAATAGAAAATCCCAAAGCTCCATATCTGGGGGAACCTAAAAAATTAGGTTTTTGTGTCCAATTATCGGATAATGCATCATATTCCCAAAAGTCATTATACCCTGGTGTACCTGTTCCAATATACCCTTTTGCATTTTGCTGAATCGAAAAACCAACAGCATAAGATCTTCCTCCACCACCTAAATCTGTTTTTTGAGTCCAAATATTTGAAAAAGGATCATACGCCCAAAAATCTTGAAGATAATTGTTACTACTGCTGGTACCAGTACCAACATATCCTTTATTATTAATTGAAAAAGCAACCGCGCTATATCTTCCGTCACCTCCAAAATCTGCTATTTGGGACCAGCTATCAATTGATGGATCATATTCCCAGAAATCTTTAAAATATGAAATACCATCGTACCCTGTACCAACATATCCTTTATTCCCTATGGAAAAAGCGACAGCATACATCCTTGGGGAACCACCAAAATCTGTTTTTTGCACCCATGCATCATTAGCAGGATCGTATTCCCAAAAATCTTTCAAACAATAATTACCGTCATCACCAGTACCGATATAAGCTTTGTTGCCAATAGAAAATCCAACGGCTCCAAAACGTGGCACCCCTCCAAAATCAGCCTTTTGTGTCCATTGACTGAATGCGTTAAAACTTAAAAGGGTTATTGTTAAGAAAAATAAAATTAATTTTTTCATATAGCCTCCTTTTTAAAGATTAATATTTTTTGTTGAGAAGCGGGGTTTTATAATTTTTAAATAAATGTATCATTTGTATTTTGTCCGCCTTGTGCATAACGGCAGTTTGTCTAAAAACCCAAAATTATTAAGTTTTTTATTAAAACATTATATCATATTATATTGATAATCAATGATTTATATTTTTTACAATCAAATTTATTTTGCTTTTTTATTAGTTTTTAGACATTCTGACGGTCCCGGGCTATGCGTAGTGCGGACATTTTCACACGACAATTTCTTATCAGTATTAATTTTCATTACTTGGATTATCTTTCATATTATCTTCTAACTCCGCATTACGTATAGCTCTTGTTAGCATTTGTTTTAATTCTTTTGATGTTGGGACTTTACCTTTTAAATTCTCTGGTAATCTTTTAGTCAACCTATATTCTGAAACACCAATTGGTTTATTACTTGTTTTTAAAGCATATTCAACCACTATATTATCTTTTACAGGACACATTATAATACCAATGGATAGGTTGTCATCTGGTTGTTTTTCTTGTTTGTCAAGAAGTTCAAGATAGAAATTCATTTTACCAGCAAATTCAGGCTCAAATTCAACTGTTTTTAATTCTATTGCTACTAGACATTTCAATATTCTATGGTAAAAAAGTAAATCAACAGAGTATTCTCTTTGGTTAAGTTTTAATCTGTATTGATTACCAATAAAGCTAAAGCCGTATCCAAGTTCCAATATTAAATCCCTGATGTTTTCAATTAGTCTGTTCTCTAACTCACGTTCCAGAACTGGTTTTGTAATTCCAAGAAAATCCAGATTATACTCGCTTTTCAAAGCTTCAGTTGCTTGTTCTGCCAAATGTATAGGTAAAGCATTGTCAAAATTTGTTAATTTCTTATTTGCCAAATGATGTTTGTATGCATCAGCTTTTATCTGATTTAGCAAAACTGCTCTGCTCCATCCCAATTTGTCTGTTGCTTGAAGGTAATATTTTCGCTCATCATCATTTTTTAATTGATGAATAACTAACATGTCTTGACCCCAGGGAATTTTGAGAGCAAGTTCTAATAATTCTGGTTTGTCCTTATATTCAAGATAAAACTGTCTCATTCTCCATAAATTTTGAGGCGAATATCCTTTAACTCCGTCAATATGCTTGTTAATGTCCTTCGATAATGTATCAACTATTGATTGCCCCCATTTGTGCTTATCTTGATTTTCAACTATAATTCTTCCAATTTCAAAATTCTGTCCGATATGAAATTTATTTAGGGATTTATAGGCTTGGTAGCGTGCAGAATTAATCGTGTTTATTATTTCACGAAAGAAGCTATTGTATGCAGTTAAATTTGTCATTTTCATTCTTTTAAATTTCTCTCACAATTGTGATAGAATTCAAAGGTAAAATTTTCTCTCACAACTGCGAGAGTTTTGCCACCGTCTTTTAAAATAAATGCTAACGTAATAGTGTTTTATGCGAAATTCAAAAATACGTAAAAATATTGATATAAATCAAATAATTATAAAAAAAATATAATTTTGATTAAAGGAAATAATCTGAACTTTGTTTAAAACTAAGTTGGACTGAACCGCCGTATATAAGACCCGCTGTTATGGGCTGGTTTGGTTGTCTTTCATTCTTAAAGTGTTACTGCATCACAATTTTTTCTGTATAACTTTTCTCGTCGTCATAAATTTTTACAAAATAGATTCCTTTTGGAAAATTTAAAAGGTCTATTTCAATTTTTTTTTGTTGATTAAAATTATACGAATAAGAAATTTTTTCTCCAAGAATGTTAAAAATTTCTATATCTGTTATTATTTCTGAAAAACTAATTGTAACCTTTCCTGTTGTAGGATTAGGATAAATTGTAAAAAAAGATTGTTGATTGTTTTCTTCAATACCAAGATTTAATCCGGAATCATACCTGACCAAAGCTACATTTTTGAGAACTGAAATATCGCTTGTAGATCCTGCCACTATTATTTTTCTATCTGCTTGTAATTTTATTGAGTTGGCAAAATTAGTTTCATAACCTGATACATTAGTCGTTACAATACCATCCGTACCAAAACTAACATCTAAAACTCCATTGTCGTTATACCTACTAACCGTAATATAAGATGTTATATCTGGGTAAGCCTCGCCAGAGTGACCTGCAATTAATATCTTCTCATCTGGCTGAATAATTATAGAATTAGCAATATCCCCCCCACCTAAAACATCAGTTAACACAACACCATTTGCTCCAAAGCTACTGTCTAATAATCCATTTGAGTTGTATCTAACCACCAGGTTCTTATTATCATAATTGCCATTCCCAATATCCTCAATGGAATATCCAATTGATACAATTTTTCCGTCAGATTGTAAAGCTATATCATTAAAAACACAGTAACCAGGTGCAGACCCAACACTTGTAATTGTTGCTCCTCCATTTCCAAAAGTGGTATCTATTAGTCCGTTTGCATCAAATCTTATAATCAGACCCTTACTTTCAGCCCAACTTGATGTATAAGTTCTGCCAGCTAATACAAATTTTCCGTCGGATTGAATTTTTAATGAAGAGTTATATTCATATCCACTTCCGATTGTTGAGATCACTACTCCGCCTGTGCCAAAAGAATTATCTAGCGTGCCGTCAGAATTGTATCTGAGTAAACCAAAATCTAAATTTGTACCATTATGAATAGATGCCGACACAATTATTTTTCCATTAGGTTGAATAGCAACAGATCCGCCAAGTGAGCATGTATCTATTTGTGTTATTACTATTCCTCCGTTTCCAAAATAATTGTCGTATGTTCCATTTGAGTTATAGCGAAGTAACAAAATTTTTGCAGACCAACCACTACCAACAGTACCTATTGCAACAATTTTCCCATCAGGTTGAATAGCAGTGGCTAAAATCTGACTTCCAATCGAGCCAATTGTATCTTTAACTATTCCTCTTATGCCAAATCCATTGTCAAGTGTTCCGTCAATATGGTATTTTGATAAAAATACATTATTCCCTTCCGGAAGGTATGTATAATCGGAATAATAGCCTGCTGTGATGATACTGCTATCAGGCAATATATTTACAGATAATGCATAGTCGTTTGATAATCCTATTTGCGTTATTACTTTTCCCCCAATACCAAATGTTGTATCTAAAGTACCAGGCTGACTAAATAAGTTCATGGGAATCGTTAATAACCATAAACCGATTGAAATTTTTAATAACTTTTTTTTCATTTTTGATTTCATTTTTTTGTCCTATTTGTCTGGCTTTTCGGTGTCGCCCCGTTTTTTTAGTGGTTTCTGGTCTCCACTTTTTTCCCCAGCCGTAAAAGTCAGTTAAGAACTATCAAACCGAATTGTCGATTCTCTTGTCTGTCTGTGTCCGATATGTCATTTTTACTAACTTGCCCATAACGGCAGTTTGTCTAAAAACCCAAAAATATTGAATTTTTTATTAAAACATTATATTATATTGATAATCAATGATTTATATTTTTTACGAGCAAATTTATTTTACTTTTTTATTAGTTTTTAGACACTCTGACGGTTGCGGCTATGTGGAGTGCGGAAAAGGAATTGCGATTCCTTTATAAGAGTTCCCACTGAGCCAAATTTTTAGATTTTGTGGTTTAAAGGACATTTTTAATGCTTAAATTTTCTAAAAGGCTTATTATTGT
>CAZZDX010000236.1:0-5105 GCA_964653185.1 uncultured Bacteroidales bacterium | reverse complement strand
TCAGTTTACATTACATGCAGACACAAAAAAAGGTAACAGACCTTCATACAATAAAGCTGCAAAGCCCGAAACAGCAATACCTGTTTATGAAAAATTTATCAAACAATTAGAGATTGATTTTGAAAAGCAGGTTCAAACAGGCAAATTTGGTGCTAAAATGAAAATAGAATTAATAAATGACGGACCTGTTACTATTATAATTGATACAAAAAATAAAACATAAGTTGAACGATACAAACGAAATAAAGTATTGCTTTCCGTCAAATATATTATATAGAGTTTGTTCATAAAGTCAAAATATACCACATTAACAAGAATTTTTGAAAAAATTGATTAAAATAATAATTTTACATATTTTTTATCTATTTTTTATTTATAAAATCATATTTTTGTAACTTTCAATAAAAATATTAATCATGACAATAAAAAAATATAAACAAATGAAAGTAAAAAAAATTATATTTATCGCATTGGCACTGTGCGTAATAATAATAACAGCAAGTGCAATAATTATTAACAAAAAAAATAATTTTACAGACAATTCTCCCTTGATATTCAAAAAAGGTAGCACTTATGAAGATGTATGGAAAAAAGTTGATGAATTTGAAAAAAAGAATCTGCCAAAATCAGCACTTATTATTGTTGAATCTATTTATAAAAAAGCAAAACAGGATACAAACTACGCACAGATAATAAAATCAATAATATATAAACAAAAATATAAAATATCCCTTGAAGAAAATCCATACCAAAAAATCGTGAATGAAATGAAAGCAGAAATTGATTCATCATATTTTCCGCTTAAACCGGTATTACATTCATTACTTGCTGATGTTTACTGGTCATTTTATCAGACAAACAGATGGAAATTTTATAATCGCACCGAAACAGTTGGATTTTCATCTGAAGATATAAACACATGGGATATTAAACATATTATTGATCAGTCAGCAAAACATTTTAAACTATCACTAGAAAATGCTGACAGTTTAAAAAGAACAAATTTAGGGCTGTATGACGACATACTTACCAAATATCCCGGATCAAAACATTTTCGTCCAACACTATACGATTTTCTCGCACACAGAGCAGTTAATTTTATGATGAACTCAGAATCGGGAATAACAAAACCTGCAAGCAATTTTAAAATTGACAAAAAAGAATACTTTAATCCTGCAAAAGAATTTGTAAAAATTAAAATTGAATGTGAAGACACTATGTCTTTAAAATATTATGCAATAAAAATATTACAGGATTTATTACTATTTCATAGCGAAGATGATACTTTAGATGCCTTTATTGATGCTGATATGAAGAGATTATCATTTATATACCAAAACTCTGTGCTTCCTGAAAAAGATACTCTGTATTTCTATGCACTTAAAGCATTGGAAAAAAAACATATTGATAAGCCAATATCTGTTGAAATATCTTATCAAATAGCTCTGCTATATCAGGCACGTGGATTAAAATATCAACCTTTAATATCCAATGATAACAAATGGTTTCTGAAAAAAGCTTATGAATATTGTGAAGAAGCTATTAAACGTTTTCCAAAATCAACAGGAGCAGGTTATTGTAAAGCACTGCAACAGCAAATCACAGAAAAATCAGTAAATTTTAATCTTGAAGCATACAACCAACCGGAAAAACCGTTTTTAATGTATATATCGTATAAAAATACAGATAAATTATATTTCAGATTAATAAAAACCACAAAAAAAATATATTATAACAATATTAAAAACTTATACGGTGATGATCTGTTAAAATATTTGTCAAAATTAAAACCTGTTAAAGAATGGGACACAGAACTAAAAAACGACGGTGATTATCAAATACATAATGTTGAAAAAAAATTCTCCGAATTAGAGTTTGGTTATTATCTTGTATTGGCAAGTCCAAAAAAAGATTTTTCACCTAAGAAAAATGCTATTGCATATAGTTTTACTCAAATTACAAATATTGCATACACAAGCCGTAAAGATGTTAATAGTGAATACGACTTTTATGTATATAACAGAGAAACAGGGGAACCATTATCAGGAGTTACTGCAATATTATGGAAAGAAAAATATGACTATATATCCCAAAAATATAAAATGGTAAAATCCGGAACTTATAATAGTAACAAAGATGGGTATTTTCATGTATCACCAAAATCCAAATATGGTGTAAATTTTGATATTGAATTTATTAAAGATAATGATAAGCTGTTTACAAACGAGCAGTTTTACCAGTATGAATCATATAAGAACGATGAACGAAAATATGTTGTTACTCACTTTTTTACAGACAGAGAAATATACAGACCGGGGCAAACAATCTATTTCAAAGGGATAGTTATGGAAAAAGATGGAGAACACTATAAAATACTTCCAAATTATACTTCAACTGTATGTCTTTATGATGTAAATTATCAGAAACAGGGAGATATAAAACTTACATCTAATGAATATGGAACAATTAGCGGAACATTTACCTTACCACAAGGAGTGCTAACAGGACAAATGCAAGTTTCAAATTCGTATGGTTATAAGTATTTTTCTGTTGAGGAATATAAAAGACCGAAATTTGAAGTAACTTTTGAGCCGGTAAAAGGAAGCTATAAACTTAATGAAAAAGTTACTGCTAAAGGTTTGGCAAAAGCTTATGCAGGTTCTAATATTGATGGTGCAGATGTAAAATACGAAGTAAAACGAAGTGCATATTTCCCATATCGCTGGTATTGGTGGAGCTGGTATTATCCTAGTTCTGAAGAAACTGTAATAACTTATGGTACAACTACTAGTAATGAAAAAGGTGAGTTTGAAATAGAGTTTAATGCCACTCCTGACCTTTCTGTTAACAGAAAATTGAAACCTTCATTTATTTACACAATTACTGCTGATGTTACTGATATCAATGGTGAAACACATAGCTCTACACAAAGTGTTACAGTAGGATATACTGCATTACTGATAAATACGGACCTAAAAGATAAAGTAAACAATAAAGAAATCAAACAATTTGAGTTAAACACAACTAATCTTGGTGGTGAATTTATTCCTGCAAAAGGAAATATTGTAATATATAAACTTAAAGAAAACACACAACTTTATAATAAGCGACTTTGGGCTGAACCTGATATTAAAAACATGAAAAAAGATGAATATTATAAAACTTTCCCTTATTGCATGTATTCTGATGAAGACAATGTTTCCAAGTTAGAAAAAGAGAAAAAAGTATTTGAAAAAGTTTTTGATATAAAAAATAAAAAGGAAAATAAGATAGAATTAAACAATATCAGCAATTGGGCACAGGGAAAATATCTTATAGAGATAAAGTCAAAAGATATTTACGGCAAAGATGTTGAATATCAAAATTACATTACACTTTATAACCCAACAGATACAAAAGTAGCTATAAATGAAATATTATGGTTTACACCTGTAAAAATAAAATGTGAGCCGGGAGAAAAAGCCCTGTTTTTAATTGGCAGTGCAGATAAAGATGTAAAGGTGATTTTTGAGATAGAGCATAAAGAGAAGATAATTCATAAAGAATGGTTCACACTTAACAATGAGCAAAAGCTTATTGAAATACCTGTTGAAGAAAAACACAGAGGAAACTTTGCTGTTCATTTTGTAATGGTAAAACACAACAGAAGCTATGAGTATAACGAGTTAATTACAGTCCCATATTCAAATAAAAAACTTGACATTACTTTTGAAACTTTCAGAAACAAATTATATCCGGGACAAAAAGAAGAATGGCGAATTAAAATAAAAGGACCAAAAGGTGAAAAAGTAGCTGCTGAAATGCTGGCAACTCTTTATGATGCTTCTCTTGATGCGTTTAGTCCAAACAATTGGTACTTTGATATTTACAAAACATATTACTCTTCTATGAACTGGTATAAATCCGGGGCATTCTCATCTGTAGCTTCATATTTATTACAGAATGACTGGAATACATACAATTCTTTTCAATATCGTTATTATGACCGGCTAAACTACTTTGGCTTTTATTATGGCGGATATTATTATGATTTGGATTATACCGGAAGAGATGGAAGAGGATTTCATAGCTATGCGCGAGCATCAGGAAGTATAGCATACTTAGAAGAAGATGGAATTCCTTCTAAAAGGAAGATGTATAAAGGTAGTGATATGCCCTCTGCAGCAGGTGAGGAGAAAGCCGAAGCCGAAACCACTGTATCTATGTTAGCACAAGACAAAACAGTAACAATGAATACAGCAACAGGCGGTAGTATTTCAGGCGAGGGAAATGGCGAAATGTTTATACCTGTTAAAGTAAGGAAAAATTTCAGTGAAACAGCTTTCTTTTTTCCACAACTTGAAACTAACGAGCAAGGTGAAATAATAATTAAATTTACTGTACCCGAAGCATTAACAAAATGGAAAATGCTTGGTTTTGCTCATACAAAAGATTTAAAGTTTGGTCTGATTGACAATGAACTTATAACGCAGAAAGACCTTATGGTGGTGCCAAACGTTCCACGGTTTATGAGAGAAAATGATGTGATGACATTATCTGCAAAAATTTCAAATATCAGTAAAAATGACTTGTCAGGCAAGGCACAACTATTTTTGTTTGATGCACTGACAATGAAACCTGTTGACAATTTGTTTGGCAACAATAATGCTATACAAACATTTTCTGTAAAAGCAGAACAAAGCACTAATATCAACTGGACAATTAAAGTACCTGAAGGAGTGCAGGCAGTTACTTACAGATTTACTGCACAGACCTCCAAGTTTTCTGATGGCGAGGAAAATACAATTCCTGTGCTGACAAACAGGATGCTGGTAACAGAAACAATGCCTATGCCTATCAGAAGCAACCAAACAAAGGAGTTTAAATTTGTTAAACTGTTAAATTCAGGCAAATCAAAAACTTTAAAAAATCATAAATTAACCCTTGAATTTACTGCAAATCCTGCATGGTATGCTATACAGGCATTGCCTTATATTATTGAATATCCTTACGAATGTGCAGAGCAGGTGTTTAGCAGATATTACGGCAATAGTATTGCATCACATATTGCAAATTCATCACCTAAAATAAAAAGAGTATTTGATTCATGGAAAAATATCCCCAAA
>CAZZDX010000235.1:0-5107 GCA_964653185.1 uncultured Bacteroidales bacterium | reverse complement strand
TTCATCAGGAAGAACATATTGCATTGCTGACCCTAACGAAGCATGGCTAATGTCTGTTGTGCAAGGTAAACACTGGGTTGCCCAGCGCATACCTGATAATCAAATAACTGTAATCCCAAATTTTTATACTATTAAGGAAATTAATCTGGCAGATACAAACAATTTTTTAGGTTCTTCTGATATTATTGAATATGCTATACAAAAGGGCTGGTATGACCCTAAAAGTAAAATGCCTTTTAACTTTAGAAAAGCTTATGGCAATGTGAGTTCCTTAAATTCAATACATAATAAAGCCAGACAATGGGCTGCTGTTAACATTTTGTCAGAACATCAATATGATATAAATGATGATATGCCTTTTTCTTTTATACCTAAAAACAAGGTCTCAGTGCAAGATATAATATCTGTCTTACGCAATCATTATGAAGCAACTCAATATGAGACAACAGGAAATCCTCATAATAATTCAGTAATGACAGTTTGTTCTTCTACAAATCAATATGGTTTTGTAGCACAACTTCGCAACTGGCTACCAAATGAAATTGGTTCTGTATTATGGATCGCACCGCGACGACCTTGCACACAACCTTTTATACCTTGGTATTGTGGCATTGACAGTATTGCACAGGGATATGCAAGAAATGACTATCAGACAGCAATAGAAGAGCATTTTCAGACATCAGAAAACATATACGAACATGTGCCAACTCTTGCATTTTGGGCTTTTGTGGAATTTGCAGAACAAATAGATGCAAACTATACTAATCTAATTGAAAATGTCCGTGAAAAAATAAAAAATCATTTTGAACAGGAATTATTTGAAAAACAATCAGATGTTGAAAATCAATTTCTTTCTATATATCAAACAGATACTTTTAATGCTATTCAGCAGATTACAGAATATACTGATTACTGGGCAACAAGAGCATGGCAAAATTGTCTTTATATTCCAGCAAACTCAGAGCATATTGATATACAGATATTACAAAACTATCCTAATCCGTTTAATAATACAACAACAATTGAATATATTGTCCCTGAACAATATAAAGGAACAGTAGAAATTAATATTTATGATTCAATAGGTAAGCCGGTAAAAAAAATTATTGACAAAAGTCATAATAAAGGAAAACATACAATAAAATTTGATGCTTCTCATTTGCCAAAAGGAATTTACTATTATGGATTGAAAATTGATAATTATAAAGAAGCCAAAAAAATGGTTCTTATAAAATAGTTTAATTTTTTTTGCAGTTTAAAAATATTTCTTCTACAAATAATGAGTTGCAATCCATTGTTTTGTTTTTTAACCACATTTTTTTAAGCCATTGGTAATTTTACTTGTGGTTTTCCAGCTACCGCACGATTGTATCGTGTGGTTTAGAAACAGAAATAATAATTTAATGTTAGTTAATAAAAACAATAATTTTTATTACATTTGAATCATGAGTGGTAATTACAAATTTTATAATGAATAGAAGGAATTTATTTTGTAAGTTTTGCAGTAGTTGAATGGTTAGATGTATTTACAAGAAACGAATATAAAGACATAATAATTGATAGTTTACATTATTGCCAAAAAGAAAAAGGAATATTTAGATAATGTTATTGTTATTAAATAAAAAATAAAGACCACACGATACAATCGTGCGATAGTAGCGAATAGTAATAAAAAATGTAAAATCACCTTATGATGATTTGGATATATGAAAATTAAAAAAGATTTTTTTTAATATAAATATATATATATTATATTTGCAAAAAATAAAGAACAATATAAAAACACAAAAATTTGTACATTATATACTATATTTGGAAATATTGTACAACTTTTAATGTTCAACTTGTTTATATAAACAAGTTAACTACCATTTTATACCCAACTTTACAGACGACCGAAACTATATATTTATATTATTAATAAAAAGGAGTGAACCATAAATGAAATTAAATTATTTAATGAAAACAACAAACCAGACCAAAAAGAAAAAAAAGAAATAGTAGAATTTCTGTTCCGGCATTTAGAAAACTTTGGTGATTTAAAAGAAGATATTGAAAAAGCTGTAAATTTCGCTTTAAAGGAAACAATATCTTTTGGAGGTTTTGTATTACAGTCATTCGAAAACAACAGAATATCTTGTGTTGTTGTGGTTAATCAAACAGGAATGAAAGGTTATATTCCTGAAAATATTCTTGTTTATATTGCCACACATAATGAATTAAGGGGTAGAGGAATAGGTAAAAATATGATGCTGAAAGCAATCGAAATAGCCGAAGGAAATATTGCACTGCATGTAGATCCCGATAATCCGGCAAGGTTTCTATACGAAAAAATAGGATTTAAAAGTAAATATCTTGAAATGCGTTACTTAAAACTAACAAAACAAGAATAACTATATATTTTTATAGTAAGTAGTATGGTTGTGTATTTTAACTTTCATACTGTTTTAATCTATATAATAAACATATTAAGAATAATAGTGTTGCCATTTGTTTATTTTTTTAATATATTTACTAATAAAAAAACAGAATGATTAATAAAGAAATAATTGCATTAAGACATCATCTTCATCAAAACCCTGAAGTTTCTAATCAAGAATATAAAACATCGGATTACATTGCAGCTTTTATGAGTAGCTTAATGCCTTTTGAAGTAATTTTTTTAGGTAAAACAGGTAAGGCGTTCGTTTTTAAAAGTAACAAACCGGGTAAAACAGTTGTGTTCAGAACCGAATTGGATGCTTTGCCGATTAAAGAAAAATCAGATGTTGAATACACATCAATGAATGATAATATTGCACATTCTTGTGGACACGATGGACATATGGCGATTTTAATAGGACTAGCTCAAAAAATCTCTGAAAATCGCCCAACCAAAGGGATGGTAATTTTGCTATTTCAACCTGCCGAAGAAGTGGAACAAGGAGCAAAAGAGGTGCTTGAATATTCTGAATTTATTAAGATTAAACCCGATTTTATTTTTGCACTTCATAATATTCCGGGACTTGAGAAACATCAGATTGTGCTGAAAAGAGGGAGTTTTACGGCCGCTTCAAAGGGTATGACGATTAAACTTTTCGGCAAAACCTCTCATGCTGCGGAACCTGAAAATGGCATCAGTCCGGCAAATGCCATTTCACAAATCATTAAACAGCTGCATGAATTAATAGGAAATAAAAGCCAATTCCATGATTTGACCTTACTGACCATTATTCATATAAAAATGGGTGAAATTTCTTTTGGCACGTTACCAGGATACGCTGAAATTAGCATTACACTGCGTTCATTTGAAAATGAGGACATGGAATTATTAACTCATCATACTGAAAAAATCATCAAAGCAATTTCGAAATCCGAAAAATTGAAATGTGAAATTTCCTATAGAGAAGCTTTTCCGGCAAGCATGAATAATGATGAATGTGTGAGCATGGTTGAACAATCTGCAAAGCAAAATGAACTAAATATTGAATTTGTTGAGAAGCCCTTTAAATGGTCTGAAGATTTTGGATATTATTCGCAAAAATACAAGACTTGTTTGTTTGGATTAGGAGCGGGGCTATTGCAACCGCAACTTCATAATCCTGATTACGATTTCCCTGATGAGATCATAGAAACAGGGGTAAATGTTTTTTATACAATTTACAAAAACGCAAATACTAAAGATGCTAAATAACCACATGACTGATAGCTCCATTATTACGCTTGATGAGAAAGCATTGAAGAACAATGTTGATTTTTTAAAGAAAAAAATGGGAGCTAAAGTTTTAATATCGGCTGTAGTTAAAGCAAATGCCTATGGCCACGGTATAGAACAGATTGTTCCACTTTTCGAAAAATATGGGATTAATCATTACTCGGTTTTTAGTTATATCGAAGCGATAAGGGTTTTTAATAGTCTTTCTGAACCTAAACCTATTATGATCATGGGATGGGTCTCTGACGAAAACATGACTGATGTAATAAAAAAAGGAATCGAATTTTTCATCTTTAACATCGAACGGTTGCAAATTGCACTGGCATGTGCAAAAAAACTCAATATCAAAGCAAATATTCACCTCGAAGCAGAAACAGGAATGAATCGTTCGGGTTTAAATTCAGAGGATTTAAATACGGCTATTTCCATCATAAAAGAGAATGAAAAATCCTTTTATGTGGTTGGATTTTGCACGCACCTTGCCGGAGCCGAAAGCATCTCAAATCATCCAAGAATACTGAAACAGTTAAAGAATTATCAAAAAATGTCAGCTATTCTTGAAAAAAACGACATCGTTCCAAAATACAGGCATGTGTGTAATTCTGCAGCATCTTTTATTTATCCAAAAGCAAGAATGGATTTGGTGAGAATAGGGATTATGCTCTATGGATTTTGGTCGAGCATTGAAGTTTTTATTCAATACATCAACAATAAATCAAAAAAAACCGACCCATTAGAAAGAATACTTGATTGGGACAGCCAAATCATGACAATTAAGGAAGTTAAGAGCGGTGAATTTGTAAGTTACGGAATTTCGTATCTTGCACAAACCACCATCAAAACGGCTCTCATCCCTATTGGATATTCGTCGGGTTATAGCCGCTCACTAAGTAACAAAGGACATGTACTTATTTCAGGGCAAAGATGCAATGTGATAGGTGTTGTAAATATGAATATGATGATAGCCGATATTTCGAATTTGCCTGATGCAAAAGTTGGTGATGAGGTAATCATTATCGGTAAACAAGGCGACTTAGAAATAAAAGTAAGTTCTTTTAGCAATATAAGCGATCAACTTAATTATGAAGTTTTGGCTCACTTATCAGAAACCATTAAACGAATAGTAATATAAAATAAACATGGCATTTGTAACATTAGATATTAAAAAACTGAAATCAAACTTTGACTATCTCAATACTCTTTTTAAAAAAAATGGGATTGAATGGTCTGTTGTTTCGAAAATACTAAGTGGAAACGAAATATATTTAACCGAATTATTAAAATTTGACATCACTCAAATATGCGACTCACGGGTGTCTAATTTGAAAATGATTAAATCTATAAACCCTTCCATCGAGACTATTTAGTGTCTGTTCGTAATGTCGTCATTTTTAAAAAAGTACACAAAAATTT
>CAZZDX010000234.1:0-5133 GCA_964653185.1 uncultured Bacteroidales bacterium | reverse complement strand
CTGTTTTTGTTAATAGCATTAAATTTTAGGTTTTTAGACAGTCTGACGGGGTGAAATTTTAAGTATTTTAGGCATTTTAAATTCATAATTCATAATTTAATAACCATCTTTGGTCATTGAGTATCAATACAATCGCATTATCTCTCTTTTTACATAGCCATTGTTATAAATTAATTGATAGAATCACCGCGTAATTTTCTAAATCGTTTTCTGGCTTCAACAGCATATAAGCTATCAGGAAATTTTACAAGTATATCCTGATAAAGTAACATAGCTTTTGCTTTATCATGAAATTGTTTTTCGTTTAATTCTGCAAGTTTAAAAAGAGCGTCATCAGCTAAAATATCATAATAATATAATTCTACAATTTGTTGAAGTAAAGTATCAGCTTGCATATACAAACCATGTTTTAATTTTATCTGTGCTTTTTTGTATAATACTTCGTCAGAAAGTTGATGACCGGGAAATAAAATATTAATAGAATCAAGTGTTAATAATGCAAAACTATCTTTATTTTGAAATGATAATAAATCAGCTCTTGAATAGATACTTAAAGCTGCTGTTGAGCTATCTTCATCAATATTATCATTTATCAAAAGGGACAAATCCATAGCATCATTGGCAATTAATTTTGATGTAGCGGCTTTAAGAACATCTAACTGGGCTTTTGCCCATTTGAATTCTCCGATATAATAAAATAATTTTGCATTTTTAAATTTTGCCAGATGTCCTAATGGTTCATTTTTAAAATCTTTTTCAACCTGTGAATATAATAAAGTTGCTTCCCATACATCATCAGACATTAGCAAAATATCAGCAAGTTCTGTTTTACATTCTGCCTGTAATTTTTTAGAAGCATATTTTATTGCAATTGCTTTATTCAGCAATTTTTTTGCATATTCTACTTCATCTAAATAAAATGCTTGTAAATGGGCTAAATTTCTTATTAAAGGAATTGTCTCTGCTCTTATACCGAATTCGTTAAGTATTGATATATAATCATTTTCCAGTGATATGAGTTCTTCTTTTGTATAATTAAAGGAACTTGTAATTTTAAGATATTTTACATTAAGCAATTCAATTTTGCTATCAAGATAATAATAGTTGTTAACGCCTTTTTTAATAATATATTCATAAGATTTTGCAGCAATATCATAATCTTTGTTAGAAGCACACAATCTTGCCAAATTAAATAATCGTGAGCCATCCTCTTTAAATCTTTTATCTAATGATATTGCCTGAGTAAAAGCTGTTTTAAAGTCATGTTGTTGAATAGACAGCCATAATAACATTTCAGAAAAATAAGTATTATTTGGGTTTTTCTGTATTTTTTTTAACAAACTTTTCTTTAATATATCATTTTTTTTATTGTCAGGGTCTTTGGCAAGAGATATTTGTAGTTTATTTTGAATTTCTTCCTGATAATCAGGATTAAATTCAAGCAGGTTAAGATATTCATTTATCATATTATGATAATCCTGTCTGTCTTCATATATATCAGCAAGTTTTAGGTTGAAAGGATATAGTGTTTGGAGTAATAATTCGCCTTTTTTATATGTCTTAATAGCATAATCCGTTTGATTTCTTAAAAGAAAAGCATTTGCAAGGTCAATAATTCGTTGCTGGTTAGCATTTAGCTCTTTTATAGCTTTTGTAAATTGTTTTTTTGCCTTTGCAATATTTTCAGCACGGGTATATACATAGCCCATATCTACTAAATATCTTAATTCATAAGGATTTTGTTTTATTTGTTTTTTAATTAATTTTTCTGCTTTCTTAAAATTTTTAAGTTCAAGCAGACAATCTAAATAATTAGAATAATAAAAAGTATTTGGATTTTTATTAAAAAGTTTTTCATATAAGCTGGCAGATTTATCAAATTCTTTATCATGAAAAAATTGAGCGGCAAGTTGTTCATCAACATTAATCTGAGCAAAAACATTACTGATTGTTGAAAAGATAAGTAAAACAGGGATGATATTTTTAAAAATTTTATTCATAGAAAATATCAGAGTAAATGCATGAAAAATTAAGTGTTATTATTTCAGCACATTAGGGACAAATGATGATTATTCACGAACACATTTAAAAATAATTAATTTTCCAAAATCATCAGGCATTCGTTCCGATCAGGCAGTTGCCTGACGGAATTTACAATCAATAGCTGAATCAGGCAACCGCCTGACCTGATTATTAGTTTATTAATTTATTTTGCTAACTGCCGACTGTGGACTGCTGACTGCCAACTTGTAATTAAACCGAGACAGGACTTTCAACTTTTTCTTTACATAAAGCAATATTCGTAGCTTCAATCATTTCGTTGATATAATGAAATTTCAGTCCTGATATATAAACAGGTTTTATTTCCTGTATATCTTTTTTGTTTTCAGCAGACATGACAATATCTGTTATTTTTGAGCGTTTAGCTGCAAGTATTTTTTCTTTTATTCCTCCTACAGGCATTACTTTTCCTCTTAATGTTATTTCGCCTGTCATAGCGATATTATTTTTTACTTTTCTTTTAGTAAAAGCAGATGCCATAGCAGTAAACATTGTTATACCTGCTGATGGTCCGTCTTTTGGTGTTGCTCCTTCAGGAACATGCAGATGTATGTTCCAGTGTTCAAATACATCAGGGTTTATGTTTAGCATTTTTGAATGAGCTTTTAAGTATTCCAAAGCAAGTGTTGCAGATTCTTTCATCACATCACCGAGATTACCGGTAAGAGTAAGTTTTCCTTTACCTTTGCTAAGACTTACCTCAATAAATAATATTTCTCCTCCTGCTGATGTCCATGCTAATCCGGTAGCAACACCAGGCACGTTATTAGACATAGCATGCTCTTGCTGAAATCTTGGTGAGCCCATAATTTTTAGTAAGTCATCTTCAGTAATTTTTTCATTAAATTTTTCTTCACTGACAATAAGTTTAATTCTATTTCTAATGATTTTAGCAATATTTTTTTCTAACTGTCGGACACCTGATTCCCGTGTATAATCTTCTATTATTTTTTGGATAATTTTTTCTTCAAATAATAATTGTCCTTTTTTTAGTCCGTGTTCTTTAAATTGTTTGGGTATAAGATGTTTTTTAGCAATTTGTATTTTTTCTTCAATAATATAGCCACTAATATCTATTATCTCCATTCTATCTATTAATGCAGGATGAACAGTATTAAGAGTATTACCCGTTGTAATAAACATTACTTTTGACAGGTCATAATCTATTTCTAAAAAGTTATCATAGAAAGCTATATTTTGTTCGGGGTCAAGAACTTCAAGCAGAGCAGCCGAAGGGTCGCCGGAAATAGTATTTCCTGCTATTTTATCAATTTCATCAAGGACAAATACAGGATTTGATGATTTGGCTTTTTTTAAACTTTGTATTATTCTGCCTGGCATAGCTCCTATATAAGTTTTTCTGTGTCCTCTTATTTCTGCCTCATCTCTTAATCCGCCTAATGACATTCTTGTATAGTTTCTATCAAGAGATTTGGCGATAGCTTTGCATAAAGAAGTTTTTCCAACACCTGGAGGACCTATAAGACATATTATAGGCGATTTCATATTACCTTTTAATTTGAGCACAGCAAGGTATTCAATAATTCTCTCTTTTACTTTTTCTAAACCATAATGGTCTTCGTCAAGTATTTTTTGAGCTCTTTTCAGGTCAAAATTATCTTTTGTATATTCATTCCATGGAAGTTCTGCCAGTGTCTCTAAATAATTTGTTTGTATTGAATATTCAGCAGCAGCAGGATGCATTCGTTTTAGTTTTTTTAGCTCTTTTTCAAATGTTTGTGCTATTTCTTTTGACCATTTTTTATTCTTTGCTTTTTCTTTTAATTCTTTTAGTTCTTCATCATTTGGATTAGTGCCAAGTTCATCCTGAATAGTTTTTAATTGTTGATTAAGAAAATAGTTTCTTTGTTGTTTATCAATATCAGTAATTACTTTGTTTTGTATTTGATTTTTTAATTTTAGCATTTGCAGTTCCTTAGTCATATATGACAGCACTAAATTTGCCCGTCTTTCTAATTCAGGTATTTCAAGTAATTTTTGCTTTTCGGCAATACTAATATTAAGATTAGAAGATACAAAATTGATAAGGAAAGAAGGGCTTTCTATATTTTTTATTGCAAATGCAGATTCTGAAGGAATATTGGGTGATTGTTTGATAATACGGATGGACAAATCTCTAATAGAAGAAATAAGAGCATTAAATTTTTGCGTTTTTGGTATAGTATCTGTATTTTTATAAGGGACAACAGCTGCTTTATAATATGGTTCTGTTGCTATAAATTTTTTTATTTCAAAACAATTTCTTCCCTGAATAATTATAGTTGTACTATTATCAGGCATTTGTAATACCTTTATGATATAGGCAATAGTTCCTATTTTATTAAAATCTTCAAAGCCGGGGTTATCTGTCTCACTGTTTTTTTGAGCAACAACACCAATAACACTTTTATTTTTGTATGCTTCTTTAACTAATTTAATAGATTTTTCTCTGCCAACAGTAATAGGTATTACTACACCCGGAAATAAGACAGTATTACGCAAAGGTAAAATAGGTAATGTTTTAGGAATTTTTTCCTTATCCATCTGTTTTTCATCATCAGAAGAAAATAAAGGAATAAATTCCGCTTCATTATCACCAATATTAGAAATAAGTAAGTCGTTAAATTTAAACATTCTATTTTTAATTTATTTATGACACAATGACAGAGACAATATTTTAATATTAATACAAAATGCTATTATAACAAATATAATGCTTCTTAATAATTTTGCGAAGTATAATAGAACTTGCCTGATAGAAGCAACTACATCAATCAGAATAATCGTTAATATAATTTGCAAGTATATTTCGTATCAGTATAAACAGCAATTTTTATTTATTATCAATATATATGCCAAAGAAAACAACAATGATATTATTTGTGTTAAGTTTTAAGATTTGGCAATTTTCAAAATTTCGCAGAGATGGGTGTTGCTTAAAACTATACCCCGCCCTAAAGGACAATGTCGTTTAGTTAAGGAATAATGTTTTAAAAATCAGATTAGCACCACAATTTATTGTGGTGGTTAAAATTCAAATACAGTTTTCTAAAAGTCGGCTTAAAGCCGACT
>CAZZDX010000233.1:0-5142 GCA_964653185.1 uncultured Bacteroidales bacterium | reverse complement strand
AAGAATAACCACAATCATTTTTTGAATAAACTTTATATGTTGTTGAACTTGTAGGAGCACTAGAATTATCAATATATGAAGTGCCGGAATAACAGGTTTCAAGCGTTGTGCTTCCACGCATTATTTTATAACAATCTGTACCAGATGCTGAATTCCATGATATATGAACTTCATCACAATATGTGCCATCTGAGGCAGAAACTCCTGTTGGTGCTGGTGGTAATGTTTTAGCATAACCATTATCACTATCATAAGATGAAGAATAACCACAATCATTTTTTGAATAAACTTTATATGTTGTTGAACTTGTAGGTGCCCCAGAATCATCAATATATGAAGTACCGGAATAACAGGTTTCAAGCGTTGTGCTTCCACGTATTATTTTATAACAATCTGCACCAGATGCTGAATTCCATGATATATGGGCTTCATTGCAATATGTACCATCTGAAGCAGAAACTCCTGTTGGTGCTGGTGGAATATGTTTTACAGTTACAGTTACACAAGTTTGATCGGTGCATCCATTGGCATCGGTAACTGTAACACAATATTGAGTGCTTGTAGATGGACTAACAGTTATTGAACTCGTAGTTACACCAGTATCCCATAAGTAAGATGTGCCACCGGATGCTGTTAGTGTTGTACTTACTCCCTGACATATATTCGTGTTACCTGATATGCTTGCTGTTGGTGGTGTAGCATTGGTATATGTAATTGTTAATTTGGGAGATACAGAACCTGAACTTGAATAAAAATCATGTGTTTTGGTTCCTGAAACATTTCTATTATATCTCACTCCGTTATTTCCGTAATTTAACCATAGATTAACCAATACCGTTGCAGAGTGAGATATTGTGCCTGTTTCAGGAGAAACATAAAAAACATCAATATAGCTTACACCAAGGGGTTGATTATTCCACGTAACTGACATTTCGTTCCACGGATCCATAATCCTATAAAATTTAACACCACCACTATAATCAGAGGGATTTAGATATTTATATAATTCTATATAGGCATTATCAATATTAATACAAGAAGGTAAAGAGCTTAAATCCCATTTTATTAATGTTCTTATTTCATCCCCACTTGGATTATCTCCTACATATAAATAATCACTACTTCCCATATTTGTATTTGGATCAGCTTCTTGGATAAAAGCATCACCAATCGGGTATAAAGTAACAGTTGTTTGAGCATAACTGTTAAAAAAAGCCATAAACACTATCACAAAAGCAATAAAAAAACCTTTGTACATTCCTGCCTTTGTTAAAACTGAGGCAAGCAAGTTAAAATTTGTAAATTTTTTCATATTTTATTTAGTTTTTGTTGCCCTGAGGTTCAAAAGGCGGGTTAAGAAAATTGATTTAAAATTAAGGCAACAAAAAAGGGCGTGAACCTCTGCTTTCATTCAACTAACTGAGGTATCGCCAAACACCCGTGACCAATTGAAATCAGCAATTGAGGACACACCCCGGAGGGTGCGCTCTTATGCTGTCTCTTTGATCACTTATTAAATGGCGATTTTCAGTTAGAGAAACGTTAACAACGCAATTTTTTGTTATATTTTAAAGAACGATTTTTAGTGTAATATCTCAACTTGTTGAGATATTACGGAGTAAATATACTTTTTTTTCGTATAAAAATACAAATATACACAATAAAAATTAACCTCAAAATTATTTTTTACTTTTTTTTAAAATAATTTTAATCATTATAAATTTATAGACCTAATTTTTTTTTCAAATCTTCATGTTTAGTCCATTTTTTACTTTCATACTTTGCTTCTAATGCAGCGAAATAATCTAATTTATCTTCTTCAATTTCTTTTAATCTTTGATATTCCTCATAATCCAATATAATAGCTATTGGTTTATTTCCCTGTTCAATAATATGTGGTTGTATCATTTATATGCCTCCTGTCTGTGTTTTATTATATTAATATGTATTATATTGTCATTTTCGTCAAATATTATTCTGTAATTTCCAATTCGTAATCGTTTAAAATCACCATATTTTCCTTTAAGCAGTTTAATATCAAAATTACCTGAAGGATTTGCAGTATATTCTTCTATTCTGTTTATTATCATTTTTGCACTCTTCTTATCTCCTTTTGCAATTTTCTTTAATTGTTTTAAAGCTTTATCAGAGTATAAAATTTCCATCTAATTATTATTTGTGCAAAAATGATTATTTTTTTTAAAATACAAATATACACAATAAAAATTAACTTCAAAATTGTTTTTTACTTTTTTTTTTAATAATTTTTAAAATTTTTACAATGTATAAGTTATAATACATTTTTTTATTGTGTTAAAGAAAATTTCCCCAAAGGGGAAAAATATTAATAACTCCGTATTTACCCCGTTGGTCATATGACCTACGGGGTGAAATGCGGAGTTAAAGATAATAACATATAAATCAACCCTGAAAGGGTTGAATAAAAATTATTTTTCAAATTCTATTGGAACTCCACAAATCATAATTAAGGGTTTATCTATTGATTTATTTTTATATTGATGTTTTTCATTAGGCATAACAATAGCAAAATTACCTTTTTTTACTTCCTGTTCATCTCCATTTTCATTTACCAATACTCCATAGCCATCAATTATATAATTAAGATGCTCGTAATTATGTTTATGAAAAGGAGTATAACCATTAGGTTCAACAGTAAATACACGTAACGAAAAAGTCGGAGAACCATTATATATGGATATAGGAACTTGCTTATAAGTATTTTTTGCTCCATCCATGTCAACTTTTATTTTTTCAATCTTATCAAGTTTTATTATTTTCATGTGTTTGTATTTTTGTAATTAACTCATTTTCAATCTTCTAATCTTCTAATCTTTTCAATTTTTAAAATCTTTCCAATCTTTATTAGTTTTCTGTAATTTTCATTTCAGTTCTTCTGTTTAACTGTCTGCCTTGTTCTGTATCATTGGTTGCTATTGGTTTTGTAAAGCCATAGCCCTTATATGTTAATCTTGTTTTGTCAATATTATTTTTAATCAGATAATTGACAACAGCTTTGGCTCTGTCTTCTGATAAATTTTCGTTATATGCTGCCAAGCCAATATTATCAGTATGTCCGGATATTTCAACTTTTAGTTGCGGCACATCATTAAGAAGTTTTATTACTCGTTTTAATTCAAAGGTAGATTCAGGACGAAGTATTGATTTTTCTGTGTCAAAAAAGATGTTTCGTAAAATTATTTTATTTCCTACTGAAATATTTTTGAGTTTAATATCTTTGTTTACTAACTGGTAATCGCTCATTACAGGCAAGTCAAAATTTTCGGAATGAAACAGATATCCTTCAGCTTTTACAGCAATGCCATAGTTTATTCCGGAAGGTAAAGAGACCAAAAATTTCCCTGTTTTACTGTTGGATTTAAAAACAGCGATGATTTCATTTTTTTCATTATCAGCAATTTCTATTTTGGCTTTTACAGGTTTTAGTGTAACGTCATCAAGTATGCGACCTTTTAACACAGTCAGGTTTTTAGTTTCAATTTCAACAGGTGACTCAAGAGTTGTCTCATTCATTGATTTTGTAAAGTTTGCAAGTAAGTTGTCTTCATTATCAATTATTAAAGATTTCTCAGGACCGAGGAAAATTATTTTATAAATATCCCATTCACCTTTACCTTGTTTTTCTTTGTTTGAAGTAACATAAGCATGTTTACCATTAGCAGACATAACAAAGAATGTTTCATCATAAGGAGTATTGACAGGATATCCCAAGTTAACAGGTTTCTGCCATCTGCCGTCGTCGCCTCTAACAGATTTGAATACATCATAGCCACCCATAGAATTATGACCTTTTGAACTAAAATAAAGCGTTTTGCCGTCAGGGTGCATATATATTGAACCTTCGTCATAAATAGTATTAAGTTTGTCTCCTATTTTTTGTCCTTTTCCCCATATACCGTCTTTGTTGCCGCTAAAAAATATATCTTCACTATTTTGCTGGTCTGATATATAGTAAATTTTTATTCCATCATAAGAAAAACTTGCATGTGTCTCATTATATTCAGAGTTAATTTTTTTAACTAATTTTTCCGGCTTAGACCATTTATCACCAAATAGTTCACTTTTATAAATGTTTCCATCAGGGTCTTTTTTATAAATAAATATATTTTGTCCATCCGGAGACAAAGCCAGACATTCATCCTGGGCTTCTGTGTTTAGAGGTTTCCCAATATTTTCCGGGTTTGACCATTTGCTATTTTCTTTATATGAAACATATATATCTGAAAAATAATATCCGTCATCATCTTTTTTCCCGCCTGTTGTGTTAGGTCTTTTGGAATTAAATATCATCATATCTTCATCAGCAGATATAGCAGCGCAATAGTCGGGATATTCTGTATTAACATTTTTGGGACTTGTAACCCATACTCTTGCAGGATTTTCAACTAATTGCACTGCTATATCACATTCTCTCAGTTCTTTTTTTACATCTCTTTTAACTTTTTCAAATTGTTTGTCACGTAATTTGTTTTCATAAATTTTAAACTGTTGTTTAGCTTGTTCAAATTTATAATCATATTTATATGCTTGTCCTAACAGAAAATATGTTTCGTCCTTAACATCAGGATTTAGCTTAACAGCTTTTTCAAGATAAGATATTGAACTTATTTTATTATAAGTTTGTAAAAGGCATTTTCCTATTTTGTAGTTTAGTTCATCATTATCAGGATTAAAATTTTGAGCTTTGTTATAAAATGCAAGAGCATTTTTAAAAGACATTTTAGGATTTGTTTTGTTTATCAGAGCTTGTTCCCCTTGTTCTAAATATTCATCGCCTTGTTTAATATTATTGACAGCGATTTTATATTCATCTTTATTATTTTTAAAATTTTTTGATTTGAATTCAACATTTTGAGCATTTAAGCTGATATATCCTATTAACAGGATGAAAAACAGATAGATATTTTTGTTCATTATTTTTTTTGGTTTTATAAATTTATCCATTTTAAGAAGGACGAAAATTTCAAAACAAAGATATATAATTCCAACAATGTGTCAATAAAAAAATAAAAAAAACGGGTAAAATTGTAAATGTAGACTTCTTAAAGTTCAATAAAAAAACATATTATTTTTGAACATTTTTTTTATCAATAACGAAAAATC
>CAZZDX010000232.1:0-5151 GCA_964653185.1 uncultured Bacteroidales bacterium | reverse complement strand
TCAATACTGGTTTGCGATTTTTTGTTGAATAAACGATTTGATACAATATTTGTGTATAAGCCATAATTATTGTTTTTTTTATTCAATCCCTTCGGGATTGAAGGTTAATACTATGTTTTGTAACCACAGGTTACACCTGTGGTTATTTATATTAAATCCCTTTCGGGATTTTTCATTATTGATAAAAAAATGTCCAAAAATAGATTATCTTTGACCTATGAATTTAAGAAGTCTGAACATATATGCTATACCTATTATTTATTTAGCTGTGAATGGTTTCAACAACACTTCTCCGGGCATTCCAATTTTCAAACTACCATCATTTTTAACAGAAATTTTTACAGCATAAACCAGATTAACTCTTTCTTCTTTTGTTTGAATTATTTTTGGGGTAAACTCAGATTGTTCAGATATCCATGTTATTTTTCCTTTTAATTCTTTGTTTTCTTTCGCATTTTTATCAATTAAAACACTAACCTCTTGTCCAAGTTTTATTTTGCTTAACTGGTCTCCACTTATATATACCCGTAATTCCAATTTTGACAGATTTGCAATTTTATACATTGGTTTGCCCATAATAGCAATTTCATACTGTTCTACATATTTTTCCAAAACAGTTCCTGTAACAGGACTTTTTAAAATAGATATATTAATTTGGTCATCAATTTGTTCTATTTGTTTTTCCATTGCTTTTAATTCATTAAAAACAGTGCTGTTTTGCACTTTAATAGATTCTATTTGTTTATCCAAAACATCTGTCTGACTGTTTATATCATCTAATTGCTTTTGAGTAGCTGCTCCGTCTTTAAGCAAATTATTTATTCTTTCTTTTTCAAATACTAATTTTTTCTTTTGTTCTTTTATTACATCTATTTGCGAAAGTATGCTGTTTGTTTTGGTTGAGACAGCTTTTTTTTGAGCTATTACTTGTTGTTTTTTAAGCGAAAGTTGTGTTGTATCTATTAAACCTATAACATCTCCTTTTTTTAAATTTTGTCCTTCGTTTATAATAAGTTTCAAAATTTTTCCATTTACTTCTGACGAAACAACTGTTTCAATTGCTTCAAAATTTCCATAAGCATCTGCTCTTTCATTGCTTGTATTACAAGCTGTAAAAAGTAATGCTGTAATTGATAATCTAATAAGTGTTTTCATTTGTTTATAATTTAATTAAGAATTAAGAATTACTATTGTTTGAACTTTTTATTGTTTTAATAATACTACCGATTATTTTTAGTAATTCTTCACAATCATTTAGTAAAGAAGCTGAAAGCCCATTTGATATATATCCTGTATCTGTTAACAATCTTAACCAATAATGAGTTTCTCTCGCTTCTTTGTAAGAGATACTTAATTTTGCAACAAAATCTTTTTTACTTTGTCCTCCTATTGCTTCCTCAATATTTGCTCCAATAGATGTTCCACTTCGCAAAATTTGTTTTGATAAAGTGTATTCTTTTTTTTCTACAACTATATATTGATATAATTTAATAATTCTGAGTGCAAAATCATAAGATTTAGTTTTCACAACATTATTATCTTTCATAATAAAAAAGTTTAAATTTATTCTTAATTCGTAATTCTTAATTCGTAATTCGTAATTCTTAATTTCCAATAATTGTTTGATGATTAACCTTTGTTTGTATTAATTGTATTTTGTGAATAGCTAAATTTATTTTTGCCAGAGTTTCTGAATTTAATTCGGTTATATAATCAGTTGAGTTTATTATTCCATTTTTTAATTGTGATGCTGTTTTTTTTGTAATCTTTTCACGCAAAATTATTATCTCTTCATCTTTTTGTATTAGTTGCTCTAATTTATCAATGTCAGATTCTGTATTTTGTAAAGCAATATTGATATTTTTATCAAATGTTTGTTTTTGAGTATCAATTATTTGTTTAGTGATTTCAACATTTTGTTTATCACGTTTTGTTCTGTTCCAATCCAAGATATTCCAGTTAAGTTTTGCACCGACAATATAAAATGAATCAAAATCATTATTAAGCATATTTAAACCGGGTCTGCCATAACCAAACTGACCAAAGCCATAAATAACAGGAAAACGTTTCTTAGTTAATAATTTTGCAGATGCATCAAGTTTTGTTTTGCTAAGGTCAAATAGTATATCTTCCGGCCTTGCAGAAACATTTGGTATTAGTTTAATGTCAGGAAGTGATATTATAACTTCCGAATGAATTTCTTCGCCTAAATAATCTGAAAGTGAATTTATTAATTTATTTTTATTTATTTCTACCTCAAGTTGTTTTTGTTCAAATTTTAATATCTCAGCAGATATTACATCTTGAGCGGATTCAAGAAGTATTCCGTTTTTAATGCCTGATTCAATTATCTTTTTTTGCTCATCAAGATTTTTAATTGTTAGAGCAAGCTGTTTGTATGTTTCCTGAAAAATGAGAATACCAAAATACAGAGAATTAATACGTTCTTTAAGTTTATACAGTTGTACATTAACTTTTTGTATATTTACATTTAAATTTGCATTGTCAATATCTTTCAGTATTTTATTTAAACCTCCGTCAAAAAATATCTGATTTACATCTAATGAAATTCTATATTGATCTTTTGACATTTCCTGTATCTCAGGTGATGGTATTTGCCCAATTCCCTGCATTTCAGGCATAACAATATCTATCTGCGTTACATCAGATTGATAAGTTGTTTTTCCTGATAAATTAATTTGTGGGTAATAAACTGATGATATATTTTTTTTATTCAACTTGCCCGAAGATTGATAAAGTTCTTTTTGTTTACTAATCGGATAATTTTTTTCTGCTAAACTATAGCAACTAAACAAATCTAAAGTGTCCTGAGTAAATCCGGACACATAAAATAGCAATAATATTAATAATGTTGTTATTTTCATTTTTTTATTGAATTAATGATAAATTTAGAAACTTCAGTTTTTCTTTCTTTCAAAAATTTATTATATTCCTCTTTGTTCCTGTCAAATCCTATTGTTTCAATCATTACTCTTCCTGCTATGGGGAAAATACACATTGAAAGCATGTTTACAAACAATTGTCTTGGATCAATTTCTATTATTGTGCCTTTTTTAATTTCATCATAAACACTTTTTTTAAATCCCTGAACCGGATTTTTTTCCATTGTTCCAATTGCATCTACTATTATATTTACGATACCTTTTGGATTTCTGTTTAACTCATATATAACGAACAAAGGAATTGACGGATGCTTAATAAAGATATCAATATATGAAGATGAGAACTTTTCAATTTTTTCAAATAATGGAATATTCTCTACCAATATCATGATTGTTTTTGGAGCAAATTTTTTGAAAGCGGATTTAAAAACGGCTCTGAATAATTTTTCTTTACTGCGATAATAATAATGCAATAAGGACTTATTTATTTTGGCTTTATCAGCAATTTCCTGCATTCTGGCACCAGACATTCCCTTATTAAAAAATACTTTTTCAGCTGCATCAAGTATTTTTGTTTCTGTTTCATGTTGTAGTATAGCCATTATAGAATTGATTATATAGTTTAACTAAATAGATTAACTAAATGGGCAAAGATATAACAAAAAAAATATCTGACAAGAAAAAAAGGATTTTTTTTTAATACTTTTTATTATCTCATGCCTGCTCGATTTTAGTCAGTTATTTATTCCTCATTGGGTTTGCTCACTTTATTTTCAATCTTTTGCTGTACTTTTTTAGCCATTCTTAGTTTCTTTTTTAGTTTGATTATAGTTGGTAATAAGAGTAATACAGCTAACAATACACCAAAAGAAAATGTAAAAAATATTAAAATTACTTGAGATGCGACTACATGCCAAAAAAGAAATTTAATATCTATTTCAGTCGTATTTTGAAGTGTAAATAATACTATGAGAATTAATAAAATAATTGCTAATATCAAGTAAATTGGCTTTTTCATTTTTTACGTTTGTTTTACTTTTTAAATGTTTGTTTTATAATTGGATATAACGGCAGAATGTCCAAAAATCCAAAATCATTAATTTTTTATAAAAACATTCAGGCATTCGTCAGTAGCCGAACATGGTCGCCTGATTATATTGATAATCAATAATTTATATTTTTTACGAGCAAATTTATTTTGCTTTTTTATTGGTTTTTAGACATTCTGACGGTTGGTATATATTTTGGAGCGGAATTACAACTACTTTATTTTCAGTTTGTTGCTTCCGTTTTTAAAGGTAAAAAAGTTTTGCAAACTACAGAAACCGCTCTTGAATATATACCGTGTTGTACACTGTGGGTTTATTGTCTTAGTTGTTTTCTTTCAATTCGTTCTCGTGCTTCAATTAAGGCTTCATGTAGCTTAGCTTCTAAGATTTCTTTCGGAGGCAAATCTGTCCAATATTCCGCTACCATTATTCCGTCTTTGTGTAATTCAAGAAGTTCAATCTGTTCTTTGCTTGCAACTGCACAAAGAATTAATCCAATCGGTTGTCGTTCTCCATTTTGTTTTTCATATTTATCTAACCACTTCAAATACAACTCCATTTGTCCTTTGTACTTTGCTTTGAATTTGTCAATTTTCAGTTCTATAGCAACTAATCTCTTTAGCTTACGGTGATAAAACAATAAATCCAAATTATAATCATCTCCGTCAATTATCATTCTTTTCTGTCGCTCAACGAAGGTAAAACCGCTTCCCAATTCTAATATAAATAATTCAAGTTCTTTTAGAATTGCAGCTTCTAAATCATTTTCCAAATAACCGTCTTTGAGTTCCAAAAAGTCAAGTAAATACGGGTCTTTAAAAACCCCTTTATCAATCACTTTACTATCAAAAAGTTGAATATCTGCTTTTTCAGTTCTTTCGTAAACTTTTTTTTCAATTTGCTTTCTCAGTTCACGAACTCCAAATGAACTCTCAAATGTAATCTTAGCATAAAAGTTTCTTGCTTGTTGTTCTTTTATTGGTATAAGTGCTATAAAATGAGACCATGACAAATGTCGTGACAGTGTAACGACATTTTCAACAGCAGGATATTTTTCTGCAAATTGTATCATTCTACGCAAATTTTTCTCTTCATAATTTTTTCCAAATTTTTTCATTAATTCTCGTGACACTGTAACGACAATCTGTTTTCCGTATTCAGCTCTCTTATTTTGTAAATTATGAGTCAAAATTTGTTTC
>CAZZDX010000231.1:0-5161 GCA_964653185.1 uncultured Bacteroidales bacterium | reverse complement strand
CATTGACAAGGCAAAAGAATTTAAACGTGAGTTTAGAAAAAAAACAGGACTTGATGCATACATAGATGCTTTTAAAGGAAAGCAGTTAATAACTCTTAAACAAGCAAAAAATATTGAGAATCAAAAAAATGTTGGTAAATCATTAGAAACTAACAATGAAAATATTAACAAAAAAGATACAGAACCTGAAAAACCTGTTGATAAAATATTAGAAGATAACAATGAAAAAGAAACAGAAGCTGAAAAAGCAACTGATAAAATTGAATTATCAGAGACCACTAATGAGTCAAATGAGGTTGTATATAGAATTAATTTTGCTTCTTTAAGAAATGATACTTCTACATTTTATTTTCAAAATGAATATTTTATTACTGAAAAAATATTTATCACTTCTTCCCACAAGAGATATATATATTCTGTTGGTTCTTTTAAGTCCATTGACAAGGCAAAAGAATTTAAACGTGAGTTTAGAAAAAAAACAGGACTTGATACATATATAGGTGCTTTTAAAGGAAAACAGCCAATAACTCTTAAACAAGCAAAAAATATTGAGAACAAAGAAACTGATAATTAATATTTTTTATTAAAAAAAATAATTAAATTTTATCATAAATAAATTTATTTATTTGTATTTTTGTTTTTTTATAATTTTATGATAAATATTTTTAAATAAAAAAACACTAATGAAGAAAAAATATTTTGTTATTTCATTTTTGATGATATTGAATATATCGGTTTTTGCTCAGTTTGGTCAGGACTCTAAAGAATCTTCTGATAACAAAAGAGATACTCTGCAAATTTTTACAAAAAAATATGATATTCCATCAATAGGAATAAGTGCAGGCAATATGTATTTTTGTGGAGATTTGAGCAATCATAAAGGTGATTTTAATTTTAATACAGGAGCCGGTATTTTTGTCCAACAAAAATTTGCAAAAACATATTTATCTGTTTCTTTAGATCTTATAACAGGAAAATTATCACAAAATTATGATGAACAAAGACAAAATTATGATTTTGAAACAAACATATTTCAGTGCAATATTTCTTTAAATGCATATCTTAACAAAATATTAAATTTTAGCAGAGCAAGTAAATTTTCTCCTTTTGTTTCTATAGGAATTGGTTATATGACTTTTAATCCTAAAGCTAACCTTAAAGATGAAAATGGAGATGATTACATTTTTAGACCTGATGGCACTATTACTGATAAAGATGGAAATATTACAGAACGAGATAATAATTTTGAAACAAAATTAGATTCTACTAATTTATATAACCATTATGCTCTTTGCTCACCTCTTGGTATAGGAATAGAATATAAATTATCAAAACGATTTTCATTAAAAGTTTCTTCTGTTTATTATTTTTCAAAAACAGATAATATTGATAATAATCCAGGCACAACAAAATTTAATGTTGAAAATAAACATGATGATGGATATCTGTATTCTTCTATTTCTTTTTTGTTTAATTTAAGCAGAAAAGTTAAAGTAGAAAGACCTAATATGTATAGTTACAGGGTAATTTATCCTCCTACTCTGGCTTATTCAAAATAAAAAATTATTATCTTCTCTTCTGCAAATCTTATCTAAATTTTTAATTTGTTTTGTATAATTTATTTATTTTAAACTACTGATTAGGCATTCGTTCTGATAAAAACGAAATTTGCAATCAGTAGCCGAATAGATTACCTGACGATTTTTATATAAATTTGCAAATATTATGATTACACAAATTCCTATTAATATTATCACTATACAAGATGACGGATGTCATTTGATGATTGAAATATTAGTAAACAACAAAAAAGCAAGTATGCTAATTGATACAGGAGCATCAAAGACCGCATTTGATATAAAAAAAATAAAAAAATTTATTCCTGATATAAAAAAAAATGATTTTGAGTTAATTGATAAAACTTCTACAGGAATAGGAACAAATTCTTTGGAAAGTTATATGATAGTTTTAAAAAAAATAAAAATAGCTAACTTTATCTTAAAAAATTATAAAGCAGTTGTTATTGATATGCAACATATAAACGAATCATATTCCAAACTAAAACTTCCTTTAATTGATGGAATACTTGGCGGTGATTTATTGATACAACAGAATGCAGTAATTGATTATAAAAACAAAATCCTTAAAATCAAATACTAACATATAAATTTAATTTTTATTTAGACAAAATAATAAAAAGTATATATCTTTGTGCTTTTTTATTCTGTTATAATTTGAGAAAAAGTTATTATTCAGATTAATAAAATTGTTGAAAACTTATATATACTAAATAGAGTTTGTTCGTAAAGTTAAAACTTATGCTAAAAAATAAAAACAACAAATTACAAGCACCAAATTTCAAATAAATTTCAATGACCGAAATTCTAATGTTTTAAACTGTTTTGGTCATTTGATAATTGGATTTTGAGATTTATTTACTCATAATGTTGTTTATTTTCAAAGGTATTCGTGAGATCGCTTCGCTAAGTTGTTTTTTGGAATTTGCTATTTGGTGCTTTCAATTTGAAAAATGGCGACATTACGAACGGACACTAATCTAGATACAAAAAATTTAATAAAGTTGAAAAGAATATTATTATATTTTATATTTGTTTTAATTGCATCTGCTAATTATAATTTAAAAGCACAACAAATACCTGTTAAGAAATCTGACCATATTGAAACAATTAATGGAGAAAAATATTATATACATATTATACAGGAACATCAAACATTATATTCTATTTCTAAGGCATATTCTGTAACAATTGAAGATATAATAAAGGCAAATCCTGAAGCAAAAGAAGTTATCCATCCTAGTCAGAAATTAAAAATTCCGGTAAAAGAAATAAAAACTACCGAGACAATAAACAAACAGAAAAAAACAGATAATACAGAAAAGAAATTAGTAGAAAAAAATAAAATACCAGAGCAAAAAGAATCTGTTAAAATAGAATCAGATACAACACAAAACAAAAAAAAGTTTATATATTATACAGTTAAGAAAAAAGATAATCTTTATCGTATATCAAAAAAATATTCTGTTGATATTGATGAGCTAAGGACTGCTAATCCTGATTTAGGCGAAAATTTAATAACAGATCAGATAATTAAAATACCATTAAAAGAAAATCATAAAAAAGGCATAATATCTACTATTTTTCAAGGTAAATCAAAGGAAAAAACAGCAGAGGAACCTGAAATCAAAAAAGACACATCAAAAATTATAGAAAAAATTTCTGAATATTCCTGTGATGCCCCCATATTAGATTCTGTTTATAACGTAGTTCTGATGTTGCCTTTTTATCTTGATGATATAAACGAGATAAAAGTAGATGATGAATTTGAAATAAAAAATCCTTTATATTATAAATCTTTTACTTTTATTCAGTTTTATGAAGGTGTGCTTATGGCTGTTGATTCCTTAAAAAAACAAGGATTATCTGTTAGGTTATATGTATATGATATTGATGAGGATAGTATGAGCATAAAAAAATTACTTAGAGATTCTTCGTTTAAGGATATGAATCTTATAATAAGCGATAAAGACCTAATAATAGGACCTGTTTTTAAAAAAAATCTTGAATTAATTGCAGAATTTGCAAAAAAATATAATATTAACATTATATCTCCTTTATCCTCTTCTTCGGATGTATTAAAAAATAATCCTCATGCATTTAAAATGATTCCTTCAAAATATACTAAATCAAAAGAACTGGCAAAATTTATTGTCTATAAATATAAAGGAGACAATATAATTATTGTCAGCAATACTAAAGAAAATAGTAAAATTTTTGAAATATTTAAGAAAGATTTAAGTCAGACCTTGAAAAATATTGATACCATAAATAATATTAAATATGTATTTTTTGATAAGATTGGAATAAATGGTTTAAAGAAAACTATGTCAAAAGAAAAAAATAATATATTAATTACCTTATCAGACAATCAGGCATTTATTTCTAATTATGTGCGTGAATTAGATAAAATAAAAGAAAAAGATGATTATAAAATCACATTATTTGGAATGGATACATGGAGATTATTTAACAGAATAGAAATAGAATATTTTCAAAATCTTGATTTACATTTATTTTCTCCTTGTTTTATTGATTATGATGATAATAATGTTAAAAATTTTATTCTTCGTTATCGTTCAATATATAAGACAGAGCCGGATAAATATGCTTTTATGGGATTTGATATATCCTATTATTTTTTAAATGCTTTGATGAAATACGGAAAAAAATTTGATAAATGTATATCAAATACCGAACTGTCACATTATATAGGGACACAAACTGTTTTTGAATTTAAAAAAGATGGTAATAATGGATTTGAAAATACTTATTTGAATGTTTATAAATATAAGGATTATAAGTTGATTAATATCAGAAAGGATATTCCCAAGTAGAGGCGACTCATAAGGCGTCTCCTATTTGCTTTCTGTAAATGTTATTTATTATAAAAACTTTGTTGTATTTCGCTTTTAATATAATCTATAGCAATAGAATTAGGTAGCTTTTCTGTTTTTACTGTTGTTCCCAAAATTGCTTGACTTAAATCTTTTCCTGTGGCTTTATCATCAAGTTTTGAAGCAGCTTCATTTATAAATTTTGTCATTTCTTCTTTTGCTTTTTTTATTAACTCCCATGATTTGGAAGATATATATATTTGTTGTGATAAGTTATGCTCAAACTCCTCACGAATAGTTTGTATAAGAGCTATATGAAATTGTACTGCTGTCATATCTTTTTGATAAGTTCTGATAATCAAACTGTTAGGTGAAATCCTTTCTAAAAACAAGACAACTCTTTCATAAGCCTGTAAACGAACAGCTGTTATTTCTCCTTTATCATCTTTATTAAAAAATTGCTGCTTTATTCTGAAATCAGCTTCTACAATAGCTTTTCTAACTTTGAGATCGTTTACCAAAAAATTTTTTATTAAAAAATATGCTGTTGCAAAAACAACTAATGATGGCAAGGTATATTTTAAAATCTCTAATATGTCTTTCATTATAATTTAGGTTTAGTAAAAAAATACAAATTTACATAAAATTTTTGTAACCGTTCACACTCTATTTTTTATAATAAGATTTAGGCACTTAAGAAAAAAACTTTACCAACATTGTTGTCTATAATATAAATTTCTAATTGCT
>CAZZDX010000230.1:0-5175 GCA_964653185.1 uncultured Bacteroidales bacterium | reverse complement strand
ACCATAGGTTGCACCTATGGTTATTTACCCCGTTAGATATTTAGTTTAAAACATTGTTTTTTATTAATTTATTAGTTATCTAACGGGGTGAAAATTAAATCCCTTTCGGGATTTTTCGTTATTGATAAAGAAAATGTTCAAAAATAATATTTTTTTTTATTGAACCTTAAGAAATCTAAAATTATGGGAAAATAGTTAAATTTTTTAAAAAAAAATTATGACTTAAAATTATTACAATAATAAGAGGTGTAATTTTAGCAAGAAATTTTATGAAAATTTAAGAATTCTAAATTTTAAGTATTTTAGTCATTTTTATATTTTATACTATTTAGCAATTGCTTTTTATCTATTGTATAGGCACAGTTAAAATGTTTTTCAGGACATTTTTTTAGTCCGTGCAGACCACACGGACGGCAATTTAAAGTTTTTTTTGTCTCAATTATGTTTGAATTTTCAGATAAAGGTCCAAATCCAAATTCCGGTATTGTTGAACAAAAAATAGCTGTTACAGGTGCATTCATAGCAGAGGCAATATGTAAAGGTGCTGAGTCATTAACAAAATTCATTTTAGCATCTTTCATTAAGGCAGCTGTATGGAGTAAAGATAATTTTCCTGATAGATTTTGTACATTTGGGCATTCTGATTTATAAATAATATTTTGGCAAGCTGTATAATCTTTGTCTGAGCCGATAAGATATATTTTGTATTTTGTGTTGACTTCTTTTATAAATTCTATCCATTTTTTTTCCGGATATTGTTTTGTCCACCATAATGATGTTGGGGCTATACATAAATATTCGGAATTTTTGTATTGTTTGGTATAAGCATAATCTTTATCTGACGGATAGAGTTTTATATTAACAGGACATATTTTATTGTCTGTTATATCTTTTATAAGTTCTAAATTTCGTTCTGCTTCGTGTCTGTGATGTTGTTTTGTTCCAATTATATGCTTAACGGATTTAGTAAATAAAAAAGAAAAAGGATTTTTGTTAAAACCAATTATTGCTTTAGCGCCGGAAAGAACAGTTATTAATCCCGATGAAGCAAATCGTTGTATATTGATTACATAATCATATTTATTTGCTCTGACTTGTTTTATTATGTTAAACAGATTTTTGTATTTGTTTTGTTTTTTGTCCCATATTAATATTTTGTTTAAGAAAGGATGTTCTTTAAGTAAACTTTTATTTTCTTTTTTAAGAAGGAAATCAATTTTAGAATCAGGATAAAATTTATGTAATTTTTCTAATACAGGAGTAGATAGAATGACATCGCCAATAGAAGCAGTTTGTATGATAAGAATTTTTTTCAAAGTTGTAAATGCTATAAGCAATTTAGTAAGTCCGAAACTTTAGTCATAATTTTTCCAATTATTTCAATTTTTTAATTATTTCAACAAAGTTTTAATAATTATCCGTTCATCTATTATTCATAAATGATTTATCTATACTTGCTTAATTAACAGGTACTAATTAGTGTCTGTTCATAATGTCAGATAAAACCGTTAAAACGGTTATTTGAATTGTAGGAATTCTCATTAACCCCTGACTTAAGTCAGGGGCTAATAGTAACTTACATCAATTTTTAACCGTTTTAACGGTTTACTAAAACTTAAAAATATTACTTTATAGACAAGCACTAATTATATTATTGCCTTTCTTATTTTAATTAATTTAGACAAAAGGTCTTCAAGATTATTTATGTTTAGCATATTAGCTCCATCAGATTTGGCTATAGCCGGATTAGGATGTGTTTCAAGGAATATGCCATCTACGCCTATTGCTATTCCTGCTTTTGCTATTGTTTCTATTAGTTCGGGATTTCCTCCTGTAACGCCTGTTGTCTGGTTTGGCTGTTGTAAAGAATGTGTAACATCAAGGATTATAGGGACATTATTTTTTTTCATTTCAATAATTCCTCTAAAATCAACTATGAGGTCATTATAGCCAAACATTGTTCCTCTTTCAGTAATCATTATTTTGTTGTTTCCTGTTTTTCTTATTTTATCTACTGCAAATTTCATTGATTTTGGTGACAGGAATTGTCCTTTTTTTATGTTTACCGGTTTACCGGTTTTAGCAGCGGCAATAAGCAAGTTGGTTTGACGGCACAGGAAAGCAGGTATTTGTAATATATCAACATATTTAGCTACAACAGATGCTTCTTTTTCAGTATGTATATCAGTAATAGTAGGAACTTTAAGGTCTGTTCCTATTTTTTTTATAATGTTCAAAGCTTTTGTATCGCCTATACCTGTAAAAGAATCAAGTCGTGAACGGTTGGCTTTTCTATAGGAAGCTTTAAAAATAAACGGTATTTCCAATTTATCGGTTATTTTTTTTATATGTTCAGCAATAAAAAAAGATGTGCTTTCATCTTCAATAACACATGGACCTGCAATAAGGAAAAAATTATTTTTATTTAAGTATTTAATATTTGGTATTATTTTTAGCATCTTAAATTATAGGTATAATATATTTATCAGATATGGTTTAAAGGATAGATATAGTTATTTAAACATTTGATTTTCAGGTATATATGTTACTAAAATTTATATTTTAGTCCTGCATATAAACCGCCTCTAATGCTATATGTTGCAAATTCATCAGAATCAAAATCAAATATTCCTCCTATCTCTAAATCTTCTAAATCTTGTTTTGTTTGACCTAAAGCATTAACTCCCTGAATATCTAAAAATCCGCCAGTAAATCTAAATCCTATGTTTATAAAAAAGTTTTCACTAAGACCTATGTCAGCTCCAGCGCCTATTGCTGCCCCAAAGTTAATATTTTTAAAATCTTTTGATACATCAGATGTATTGTTTCCATTAATATATTCAGCTTTTGTTAAAACAGAGAATACAGGTCCGATTTCAAAATATGCTACTTCATTACCTGCTTTTATTAAAACAGGTATATCAATAGTTTTCAGGTCTATTTTTGATTCATAATCTGATGGTTTATTACCTTCATATTTTTGAATATGACTGGTAAAGAGAAAGTTTATTTTTATTCCTAAATTGTCGGAGAAGTCATATCCTGCAATGATTCCAATATTATTTCCAAAAGAAGGGACATAACTTTGCTTATCTCCTGCATCATCCGAAACCTGTTTATTTACAAGCCATGTTGATGCTTCTGTATATTTTATGCCTATATATTTGGTTTGTCCAAAAGATGAAAAAGAGATAGAAAAACAGAGTAATAAAATAAATAATTTTAATGTTTTCATAATTTTTAAGGTTTATATAATTATTATAAATACAAAATTACATAAAAAAAATTTAATCAATTATATTATATACAAATAATATAAAAATTTATCCTGTTAGATAATTTTAAATATGTATAATTATATATGATATAATCCTATATCTAATATCTGACAAGAGTAAAAGATTTAAAATTTATTTGTTTTTTGTTTGATAGAAGTAATTGCTTTTTTTGTGGATATAGGAAAGTCGCTTTTCATCATCCATTCATAGTATGATGAGTATTTTTCAAATACTTCTTCTACCGGTTTTCCTTTATATTTTCCAAAGTTAAATACTTCAATATTATCTTCGTTTAGTATGATATGTCCTATAAGGTCAACATTCTTATTTAATGATGAAAAGTTATGTAATGCCTGAACATTATTGACAACAGGGTAGGAGATGTTCCCATTTTTGTCTTTATATTCTACATTTTTATATTTTTTTATTTGTGCTTTTAATATTTGATAAGTAGCTGATATGTCGGCTTCTGCACTATGTGCATTTATAAGTTCTTTATTGCAAAAGAATTTATAAGCAGCTATTAGTGTTCTTTGTTCCATTTTATGAAATATATTTTGAACATCAACCATTTTTCTGTTTTCTATATCAAATTCAATATTAGCTCTATGAAATTCTTCAACAAGCATTGGTATATCAAATTTGTTGGAATTATATCCTGCCAAATCACAATTTAAAAAGAAATCTGCTAAATCTTTTGCTATATTACTGAAAGTTGGACAATTTTTTACATCCTCGTCTGTAATACCGTGTATTTTTGTTACTTCTTTTGGAATAGGTATTGTTGGGTTAATTTTTAAAGTTTTTAGCTCTGTATGTTCATCAGCAAAGACCTTTAAAATACTTATTTCAACTATTCTATCCTTAACAATATTAAGTCCTGTTGTTTCAATATCAAAAAAAGCAATTGGACGAGTAAGTTTTAGATTCATCTGTTTATATTTTTATGTATTTATTTAGTTAAAAAAAATGTTTAATAGATTAAAAAGAATAAAAAGGGATTGATTATACTGTAAATGGTTTTATTTTGCCTGAGGTGGATTATAATTTGTTATTACATTAATTGTCTGCCCCGTAAAATTGCGATTTACCGGAATATTTCATCGGAGTCATTTACAATCATCAATCATCAATTACAGGTGTAAGTATAACATTTTTTATAATTTCCTGTCTGCATATATCCATCTCATAGTCAGATATTTCAATATCTTCTTTATATTCCTGAAATTTTTTGCCCTTATAAATTATTGTAAATTTTCCTGGTGGAAGGAGCAGTATATAGTTACCTGTTAAATTATTGGGTTTATAATGTCCAATAATTTTATTATTTTTTTTATTAGTAACAGTTATATTTATTTCTATTTCTTTTTTTCTATTTTTTTTTACTTTATTAATATTTATTTTTGATTTTGAGAATTTATTTACTGAAATTTGATTATTGTCAATATCCGGATATGAATTATCATTTTTTGTTTTATACAATTTTGATAAAAAGATATTAACAGAGTCAGTATTTAATATAGTTCCTTTTATCGGAGTATATTTAGGTTCTGCGTCATTAAAAGTAACTCTGTAAATATCAAGGTTTCCCATACCATTTTCGCGACATTCTGATATATAAGCATATCTGCCTGATTTGGAAAAAGAAATAGTATAGTTATCATCAGGAGTATTTATGGGGTATCCAAGGTTTACAGGTTTTGACCATGATTTTGTTTTTTCATTCCATAAAGATTTAAACAGGTCAAATCCACCCATACTATTATGTCCTAATGAAGAGAAATATAGAGTTTTTCCGTCAGAAGATATATTAGGAAAATCTTCGTCATAAATAGTATTAATAGTATTACCTAAGTTGTCAGGTAATCCCCATTCACCATTTGGTAATTTTTTTGAC
>CAZZDX010000229.1:0-5180 GCA_964653185.1 uncultured Bacteroidales bacterium | reverse complement strand
AAAACATACAGGGATATACTGACTTAACCATAACACCCAAAACAGACAGCATAAGTGATATACCTCTTTATTTGCTTGCATTAACCATTGATTCAATTTTAGTAAACGATACAACAGTTTCATCATTTAATTATAATGATACCATATTGCAGATTCCTCTTTCAAATGTTATTAATACAGGAGATACAATTTGTGTAAAGATTTTTTATCATGGGCATCCTGAGACAGCTTCTTCCGGATATGGCGGTTTTTATTTTAGTAGTGATAGTGCTTTTGCATATAGCATAGGAATAGGTATAGGTGAAGTTCCTCCTAATTATGGCAGAGTATGGTTTCCCTGTGTTGATGATTTTATTGACAGAGCAACTTATGATTTTTATATAACAACAGATGATGATAAGATGGCTGTATGTGGCGGAACATTAATTTCGGAAAATGATAATCCTGACAGCACTATAACATATCATTGGAACTTATCAAATACAATTCCTTCATATCTTGCCTCTGTTGCGGTTGGCAATTATGTTGGAGTAAAAGATACTTTTAATGGCATAAACGGACAAATACCTGTTGCTATATATGTAAGACCTTCTGATACTGCAAAAGTTAGCGGAACATTTGCCAATCTGAAAGATATATTAACAGTTTATGAAGAACATTGGGGACCTTATAGCTGGGAAAGAGTTGGATATGTTGGTGTCCCTTTTAGTTCTGGGGCAATGGAACACGCCACAAATATCGCTTATCCAAGTGCTTGTATTGAAGGGAGTTTAACTTATGAATGGTTGTATGCTCATGAATTATCTCATCACTGGTTTGGTGATTTGATAACCTGTGCATCAGCTTCAGAGATGTGGATAAACGAAGGATGGGCTGTTTTTAACGAATCTTTATATAGAGAAGGACTTTATGGCAAAGAAGCATATAAAACAAATATGAGAAACAGACATAAAGAAGTGTTACAATTTACTCATATTTATGATAATGGCTATATGGCTATTAGCGGAGTGGCTCCTGAATATACTTACGGAAGCACTGTATATGATAAAGGCGCTTGCGTTGTCCATACATTAAGAGGTTATATGGGAGATAGTATATTTTTTAATACTGTTAAAGCTTACTTAAATCATTTTGCTTATAATCATGTGTCAACAATAGAGCTGAGAGATTTTTTCTCTTCTTATTCAGGTATTGATTTGAATGATTTTTTTGACTTTTGGGTGCTTGCTCCCGGATTTCCTCACTTTTCAGTTGATTCATTTTTTGTTAGTCAGAACGGGCAAAATTATGATGTAAATATTTTTATGAGACAAAAATTAAAAGAAACCACAATTTTTGCTAACTCTAATAAAGTAGAAATAACATTTATGGATAGTACCTGGCAACAATTTACTGATACTATAATGTTTTCGGGAGAATACGGTAATAAAGTTTTTAATGTTCCTTTTATGCCTGAAATAGTTATGGTTGATTTTGATGAAAAAATATGTGATGCAACAACAGATTTTTATAAAGTAATTAAGACAACAGGCGAAACAGATTTTACTACAACATATTTTAAACTCAATGTAACACAGATTACAGATTCTGCTTTTGTAAGGGTAACGCATAATTGGGTTGTGCCAGATTCTTTAAAAAATCCTAATCCTGACATTTTCAGATTGTCTGATTATAGATATTGGAAAGTTGATGGTATATTTCCAAATAATTTTGAAGCACAGGGAAAATTTTTTTATAACAGAACAAATAGTATGAGTAGTGGTTATCTTGATAATACATTTTTGCCGACAGATGATTCAGCGGACTCTTTAATTTTACTGTATCGTAAAGATGCTTCTGATGATTGGCAAATAACACCTTTTATTAAGGCAGGATCACCTAATGCAGGTTATATAATAACAGACAATTTTAAAAAAGGAGAATATACATTAGCAATAGGTGAGCCAAATCAGTCGTATATAAGACATAATATTAAAGCAGATAACACATTAAAAGTTTATCCAAATCCATCTAATTATACATTTACTATTGAATTTAATGTCCTTAAAAAATCAACAATAAAAATATATAACAGTGCTAAAATATTAGTTAAAAGTATAAATATTTCACCGAAACAGAATTTTGTTAACTGGCAACCGGCCAATTTATCAAAGGGAATTTATTATATACAGATTTACTCGTCAGATAATAAAATAACAGCAAGAGAAAAGATTATTTATATGTAAAATTTTTACCTGACAGGTTTTGTTTATACTGTTAAAGGTTATAAATTTTGTTTTTGTCAATCTTTATATCTCAATATGGCTTTATGGTTAATGACAATTAATGACTTAGGGCTTGTAACAAAATAAAGTATACAGAATTGACAAAGTTATTTTGTTTTTTTTCAAGGCAGAAAATTTGCGAATAGCATAGCTATTTAAAGATTTTGTAACGAAGAAAAAAGGCAAAAGAACGAGTCAAAATGCGACGCATTGAGCTTGCCGAAATAAATAGATTATTTTGTTACAAACCCTTAATGATTATTACGCAAAATTTATCAAACATTTAATACTGACTATTATCTCAATATGGAAAATAATAAATATAAAATATTGCTTATTGATGACGAACCTGATGTTTTAGAATTTCTTGGGTATAATTTAAAAAAACAAGGTTATAAAATTTTTATATCTGATAATGGAGCAGATGCAATTAATTTGGCAAAAAAAACAAATCCGCATTTAATTATTCTTGATGTGATGATGCCTGAAATGGATGGCATAGAGACATGTATGGAAATAAAAAAAATAAAAAGTTTAAAAAATTCAATTATTGTTTTTCTTACAGCAAGAGGAGAAGATTATTCGCAAATTGCAGGTCTTGATGCCGGGGCTGATGATTATATTACAAAACCTATAAAACCTCGTATCTTAATTAGTAAAATAAAAGCTTTGCTCCGCAGATATAATTTTGAAACAGAAAAAAAATTATCACAGCCAGTAAAATTTGGCGATATTGTCATTGATAAAGAAAAATATATTGTTATTAAACAAGGTAAAGAAATAAGTTTGACAAAAAAAGAGTTCAGCATTTTAAATTTACTTATTTCCAAGCCAAATAAAGTATTTTTAAGAAAGGAAATTTTTTTTAAAATATGGGAAAATAATGTTATTGTCGGAGACAGAACTATTGATGTCCATATTAGAAAATTAAGAGAAAAAACAGGAACTAATTGCATCAAGACCGTTAAAGGCATTGGATATAAATATGAGATAAAATAAAATTTTTAATGACTTTTAATATTTTAATATCTTCATTAATTTTTTAGAACATAAATAATGAACTCTCCATATTATTTAATTACTATTAGTGCTATTGTCTTTATTGCTTATTTAATCTCGTTTATCTCATCAAGATTAAATATCATTAAAAAATCTACGCATAAAAAAATATGGAATTTATTATTACTTATTACTTTTCTCATCTCTGCCATACTTGGAATTATATTAGTTATTCAAATTAACTACAAATTAGACCTGCCTCTTTTAAAAAGAATATTAATCTGGCATGTAAATTTTGGTATTGGTATGACAATTATTGCAATATTTCATTTGTCATGGCATTTTAAATATTTTAAAAACATATTTAAAAGAAAAAATACTAAATCATCAGGTCTGAAAAAAACCGAATTTCAGGAAAAAATTATTGAAAAAGATACCGAAACAGTAAAAATAATTGATAAAAAATTACGGTTTTCAGTAATAACATTGGGATTGACAAGTATTGTTACTCAAATAATATTGTTGCGGGAATTTTTGTCAGTTTTTTATGGAAATGAATTAGTTATTGGAATAATATTAGCCAACTGGATGCTGATAACCGGCTTTGGTGCATTTTTAGGAAAAAATATCAATAAAGTAAACAACAAATCCAAACTTATTATCTTTTCACAAATTTTATTGGGAATAATACCTTTTATTACTGTTTTTAGTATATATTTTTTAAGAAACATTATTTTTACTGTTGGCAGCATGATTAGTATTATTCAAATTTTTTATACCTCATTTGCTTTTTTACTGCCATTTTGTTTAATATCCGGCTTTTCATTTACATTGTTAACTTGCTTTATTTCAGATAATTACAAAACAAACTTTATAAGTAAAGTATATTCTCTTGAAGCAATAGGAAGTATTACAGGTGGCTTGATTTTTAATGTTTTCCTAATCTTTTATTTCAAGACCTTTTCAAGTTTATTATTAATAATGATAATTAATTTTGTTATTGCTTTTTTATTCTCATTAAAATACAAAATAAAATTTACAAGATATATAATCATACTTCTGTCAATATTTTTTATTGCTGTAAGTTTTCGTTTTAATTTAGATTATCTCACAAAGTCGAATCTGTATGTTAATCAAAAACTGATTTTTCAAAAAGATACGCCTTATGGTAATTTGGCTATTACCTCGCAAGGAGAACAAAAAAATTTTTATGAAAATAATGTCCTTCTTTTTTCAACAAATGATATTATAAAAATTGAGGAAGATGCACATTATGCAATGCTCCAGCATAAAAATCCGAAAAGCATTTTACTAATATCAGGCGGCATTTCAGGTATTATAAATGAAATTTTAAAATATGATGTAAAAAATATAGATTATGTTGAGATTGATAAATGGATTACCAAAATAGGCAAAAAATATGATAGTTCATTAAAAAATAAAAAAGTAAATATTATTAATAAAGATGCCCGACTATACGTAAAAAAAACAAAAAAAAAATATGATGTAGCAATAATAAACCTGCCTGAACCAACAACAACTCAAATAAACAGATTTTATACTGCTGAATTTTTTAATGAGTTAAAAAAGAAATTAAATAAAAATGCAGTTATATCAACGGGTCTAATGTCAACTGTAAATTATATCAGTGATGAGGCAAGACAAATTAATTCAGTATTATACAAGACATTACAACAATCATTTAAAAATATCATTATTGTCCCTGGACAAAAAAATTATTTTATTGCTTCTGACAAAAAATTAGATCTAAACATAGTCAAATTAGTAGAAAAAAAAGGCATTGATAATGAATATGTAAACCAATATTATATTGACGACAACCTGTTAAAACAAAGAAGTGATTATTTAAAATATAATCACTTCTTTGTTTTAACAGGTTGTCGTCAATATAATATT
>CAZZDX010000228.1:0-5185 GCA_964653185.1 uncultured Bacteroidales bacterium | reverse complement strand
TCAATTATTTAAGCCGTCAGTTGATTGATATAATTTTAAGTTGTGAACGGTTACTAAGTTTGTAATTAAAAAGAAATGACATTGTTAATTAAATATAGATAAATTATTTATAAATAATAGATGAACTGATATATAATACTTTGTTGAAAAGATTAAAAGATTAAAAAAATGAAATAATTGGAAAAATTATGGATAAGGGTTTTTTAAAAAAATTTTACAATTATTTCAATCATTACAATTTTTTCAATTCTTCAATAATAATGAACTATACTTAATTTAGCAATATCAAAAAATATATAAAAACACATGAAAATTAAAATTGTAAACAAATCAAAACATTTACTTCCTGAATATAGCACATCTTCATCAGCAGGTATGGATTTGAGAGCAAATATTGATAAACCGATAACTCTTAAACCTTTGGAAAGGACTTTAGTTCCTACCGGATTGTTTATTGAGTTGCCTGTTGGATATGAGGCACAGATTCGTCCAAGAAGCGGATTGGCTTTTAAAAAAGGTATAACAGTTCTTAATTCTCCAGGCACTATTGATTCGGATTATCGCGGTGAGATAAAGGTAATACTTATAAATCTTTCTAATCAAGATTTTATAATTAACGATAGTGAGAGGGTGGCACAAATGATTATTTCTTCTTATGAACATATTGAATGGAAAGAGGTTGAAAATCTTATAGAAAGTGAAAGAGGTTCAGGCGGATTTGGCCATACAGGAACAAAATAAAATTTATAATTTATAATTTTTTATATATGATAGTAGTAACAGGAGCAGCAGGTTTTATAGCGAGTTGTTTGGTAAACAAACTGAACAACAAAGGAATTAATCAAATCATAATTGTTGATGACTTTTCAAATCCTTTAAAAAATAGAAATATAGAAAATAAATCTTATGTTGAAAAAGTTGAAAGAGATGTATTTTTTGAATGGCTTAAAAAAAATCACAAAAAAGTAGATTTTATCTTTCATTTAGGTGCAAGGACAGATACAACAGAATTTGATAAATCAGTATTTGATAAGTTAAACTTAAATTATACCAAACAGATGTGGAATGCCTGTGTTGAGTATGATTTGCCATTGGTTTATGCTTCTTCTGCCGCCACTTATGGTAATGGTGAGTATGGTTATAATGATAGTCATGATATAATATATAAACTTAAGCCGCTTAATTTATATGGAGAGTCAAAGAATGAGTTTGACAAATGGGCTTTAAAGCAAAAAAAACAACCTTATTTCTGGGCAGGATTAAAATTTTTTAATGTATATGGTCCTAATGAATATCATAAGTCAAGAATGGCTTCTGTGATTTTTCATGCTTACAATCAAATAAAAGATACAGGAAAAGTAAAACTTTTTCGTTCACATAATCCTAAATTTGAAGATGGTAAACAGCTACGGGATTTTGTTTATGTAAAAGATGTAATAAGTGTTTGTTATTTTTTTATGCTACACAAAAAAGATTCCGGACTTTATAATATAGGCACAGGAAAAGCACGTACTTTTTTGGAATTGGCAAAAACAACTTTTAAAGCTATTGATAAAAAAGAAAATATTTATTTTATAGATACTCCTTTGGATATCAGAGATAAATATCAGTATTTTACTGAAGCTAATATAAAAAAACTTTGTTCTATTGGTTATAACATACCTTTTTATTCATTAGAAAACGGTATTCAGGATTATATTCAGGGATATCTGATGGAAAATGGATATTATTAAGGGGGCTTATTATAATTCTTCTTTTATCTCTAACAGAAAGTCCTTTATTTTGTTAAGAGATTTTATTATTTCAACATTTTTAATAGTATCTTCCTTATTATCTTTCATCTTATTTTTAGCTCCTTGTAATGTAAATCCACGTTCTTTAACAAGATGATAAATGACATAAAAATTATCTACATCTTTTTGTGTAAACAAACGATTGCCTTTTTTACTTTTTTGTGGTTTTATTATATCAAATTCTTTTTCCCAAAAACGTATTAAAGAGGTGTTTACATTAAACAGTTTGGCAAGCTCTCCTATTGTATAATAAATTTTATTTATTTCTTTTTTTTTATAAGGCATATAGATTATAGTTAGGGTTTGTTCATAAAGTCCAATTTTTTGAAGTGGACTTAATCTTTTAATTTTTTATAGTATAACAATGTATCAGAAAGGATATCCAATACCAAAGTTAAAATTAATTTTTTTAGTATTTATATCGTTAATAACCCATCGTTCATTTTCAATGTGGTTAGGGTCTCTTATTGGAACAGCAGCATCAAAACGTATAATAAAAAAGTTAAAATCAAATCTAAATCCTATTCCTATGCCAATAGCTATTTCTTTAAAAAATCTGTCAAATTGAAAGTCACCTTGAGGAAAACTTGAATTTTTGTTTGTCAACCATACATTACCTGCATCAACAAATGTTGCTCCCTGCAAAGATTTATATATAGGAAATCTGTATTCAATGTTTGTTTCAATAAGGATATCGCCTGTTTTATCAAATCCATTTATTTCTGAAGTATCTAAATAAGCACCTGGGCCTAATGACCGTATCTCCCATGCTCTGATACTATTAGCGCCACCACAAAAGAAACTTTTTTCAAAAGGCAAAATATCCATATTGTTATAAGGAATACCTATTCCTGAATAAAAGCGAAAAGCAAGAGTATTTAATTTATTTATAACATCATAGTATCTGAAATCAGCATCAACACGAATATATTGTGCATATTTTATATTAAAAAAACTATAAGTTCCATCATCATCTTTTGGCTTATCAGTCAATTTACTTAACAGATTTAATATGTTACCGGCAAACTCAATATTTCCTCTGAAAAATATAAAATTTATCTGTTTATTTATTTGTTGATTGTTAAATATAAAGCCATATCTTGTATCTAATGTAAGGTGATTGCTATAACTATTTTTTATTTTTGCACTTGTTGATGCATCGATTTTAGAAGCAAAAGCTGAATCAGGAAAAATTTTTACAGAGTTAATTTCTATAGGATTAAATATGTGTGTTTTTAGTTTAAATTCTTTCCATTTGTATCCAAAAGAGACATTTGTGATGTATCTTGTATAGTCAGGTCTTCTTTGATAATTAAAACCTGTATTAATAATTGTTTTGGGCCTAAAATATTTTGAAAAATTTTCCTGTTTTACAGGTATAAGAAATTTAGGTATATTAATATCGGCATTTATTCCTGTCTCTATGGTATTAAAAGGTATAACAGATGATTGTATTATTTCATTTGAAGAAGATTCATCAAAGATTTTTTGCACTTCCATAGCACCTTTAAGTTTTATACTAAGTATCTCAGCTCCTTTAAAGATATTTCTGTTTTGATAAATAATGTTGCCTGCGACACCAAGATTACCTGCTGAATTAGCGCCTTCTGCTTCTATATTAAATGACTGTTTGGCTAATTTCGTAAGTTGTATCCTGCAATCAAGAAAATTTTTACCTGATATATTTTTTGTTGAGTCATTGGCAATAGCATCTGCAAAATTTATATTAATAAATTTAAAAGCACATAGCTCTGACAAACTTTTATATGTCTGACTAACATCTTCTAACTGAAAATAATTACCCTTGTTGATAAAGACAGATTGTGTTATTGTTTTTGGATTGATTTTTAACTTATCTTTATAAAAAAAATAGTATAAATCCGGTGGCTTTTCAGATGAATGTTTTTTTACATAAAAAGTCATAGTATCATATTTTGTATTAAGTTCCAAACTGTTATAATCAGGATAAATATAAATATTATTTATAGTATATCGTTTATGAGGGACAATAATTATAGAGTCAGGATTTTCTTTATCTGCCAACTTTGGATTTTTTATATTGATTAATACATCTAGTTTATTGCTGTTTAAAGCACTGTCAATAGTATAATTTATAAATTCTTTAGAGAAATTATAAAAGCCCTCATTTTTAAGATTGTTAGTAATACGTTCACGTTCTTTTTGCAAGATGTCAATATCATAATTATCGTCTGTTTTTATTTCAGATTCTTGTTTATTTAAAAATACAACAGATTTGACTTTAGCATCTTGTATTGAATAATCTATGTTTCGTATAGTATATGGTTTGAATGACTGGATATTATACCGGACATCAGTTTTTTTCTTTTTATATTTTATTGTTTTGGTTACTTTTGAATTAAAATAACCTTTGTTGTTCAGATAAAGTTTAAATTGTTTTAAAGTGCTGTTAGTCAGTGTGGTATCTAATATTACAGGTGGTTCACCAATAGTATTTTTAAGCCATTTTTTGATTTTTGTTTCTTTTCCCTTGTTTGCAAATGAATAAATTCCAAGATGAAACTTAAAAACACCTAATATCTTTCTGTTTGTCTTTTGTTTTATATATCCTTCCAATTCTTCGGTATTAACATTTTTATTATCTGTTTTAATGATATTTTTATTAAGAAGATACTCATTTTCCTGTAATTGCTTACTTGTATTACAAGCAACTAATGGGAACAACAATATAAAAGACAGTTTTATAAAAAATGAAAATGTTTTCAAAATGATTATATCTTTTTTTTAAAAAAACAAATTTAATATTTATAATGAAAATAGTTTGTTGTGGTTAATCAAAAAATATTTTAATTTTGTCTTGTTGAAAATATAAACAAATGAAACATCCATGACCAATCAGGCAATTGCCTGATGGACACACAAAGAGATGATTATAATATCAATTTTTTCAAAATTTTAAACTTTGAGAAAATTTCTAAATATTGGTTCTGGCTTGTCCAGATTAGGAATAAACAGGTCATAATTCTATTGTATAGCTATATGTATTAGGTCTGGGAGGGTTTTTATCTTTTTGCGTCTTGACTTGATAATTTATTTTTAAATAATTTTTTAATTTGAAAAGCACTTTTACTTTCATTGATGCAGTTACTTTTACACCTCTGTTTTTACTCTTTTCATATTTTAGCATTTTCACCAATCTTAAAGCTTCCTCATCGCAGCCATAGCCAAGACCTTTAATTACTTTTGCATCTGTAACATTACCGAGATGGTCAACATCATAAGTCAGATAAACAAATCCTTCAATTTTATTTTCTAATGCCTGTTTTGGATAAATCATATTATATTCAAAGAATTTTTTAAAATCAGGTATAAAGGACATTTTTAATGCTTTTTTAGAGTATATTCTTTCAAGT
>CAZZDX010000227.1:0-5186 GCA_964653185.1 uncultured Bacteroidales bacterium | reverse complement strand
AGATTTATACTATCCGGTCCTAAATCAATAACCGGTGAAGGATTTACTGTTACTACTACATAATTCATATCTGTGCATCCATATTGATCAATTACTGTTACTGTATATGTTGTTGTTACTGTTGGACATACTGTTATTGAATCTGTACTATTTCCTGTGTTCCAAAAATAGCTTCCTCCCGGGCCTGCACCTGTTGCAATTAAGTCAATACATTCATTGTCACATGTAAATGTATCTGCACCTGCATCTGCTACAGGCAAAGGATGAACAGTAATAGTAACAGTATCAATATCTTCACAACCATAACTATTGGTAACAGTAACAGAAATATCTACTGAACCCACACCAATAACAGAACCAAGAACTGTTAATATTGAGTCCCCTGAAGTATCTGACCAGAAATAAGTACTTCCGGAATCTGTTGCATCCAATATAACAGAATCATAAAGACAAAGATTTATACTATCCGGTCCTAAATCAACAAAAGGTGAAGGATTTACTGTTACTACTACACTATCTATATCTGAACATCCACCCACTTCCGTTACTGTTACTGTAAATGTTGTGGTTACTATTGGACATACTATTACTGATGGTGTTGTATTTCCCATATCCCAGTCGTAAGTATAAGGTGAGGAACCACCTGAGACAGAACATGTTAAATTTATACATTCTCCATTACAAATAGTTGTATCTGGTGGACTTATATTTACTGTCGGAGATGGAATAACAGTAATATTAACCGTATCAATATCTTGACAGATATAATTGGTAACAGTAACAGAATAATCTGCTGAACCCAGACCTACATCTGAACCTACAATTGTTAATGTTGGATAGGTTGAATCATTTGACCATAAGTATGTATATCCCGGTCCTGTGGCATCTAATATCATAGAATTATTAAAACAAAGATATCTGTCTAATCCTAAATCAACAACAGGAAAAAGAACAACATTAACATCTGTCTCAGCAGTATCTGAACATAACAGATTAGCACTGATTGCAATTAAAGTATAAGTTGCCGTATCAGTTGGGGAAACTTTAATACTTGTTGCTACAATACTGTCACTGGATGGGTTCCATATATAAGTTACTCCTGATTCTATAGTGCCAACAGATAATGTTACACTATCGCCTTTACAAATAGCTGTATCCAAAGGAGTTATTGATGCTATTGGAGGATCTGCCACTGTTACATCCACACTATCAATATCATAGCAATTAGTAGGAAAATTTGTATCTGTAACAGTTAATTTATATGTTGCAGAAACAGTAGGAGAAACAGTAGGATTGGCAATATTAGGGTCATCCAGTCCATCTGTCGGTGTCCAGTCATATAAACATCCCGGTGTGCTTGTGCCTCCTATTATTACAAATTCTCCACAATTAAGATTTTGATTAGTTCCTGCATCAGCAGTAGGCGTTGGATTAACAGTTAAAACAACTGTATCGGAGTTTGACAAACCAAACTGATTTTTTACTTTTACAGCGTAAGTACCGGAAGAATCAACTGTTATTGTTTGAGAACTGGATATAGTATCTGTTGATGGCAGATATCTCCAAACGTATGTATAAATTCCTATCCCTGCATTAAAAGTAATGCTGTCTCCGCTACAAATGCTTGTATCTGGTCCTAAATCAACAACAGGAGGACATGTAATTGCAACATTATCCAAATCAACATAAAATCCATTAGTATCATTGGTCTCTGTATAAGAAAGAAATTTTACAAATATAATATCTCCTATATAAGAATCCAAAGGAATTACTATAGATGCCATTTCTGTATCAGGGACATGATTTAATGAATCTATTGTATATAAATTATTATAAGTTGCCCCACAATCATTAGTTATCATTATACGAATTGAGTCAGTAGAAGATATAAACATTGTATCATAAGGGGCAGAAGCTTCAACAATTCTGTAATAAAAAATAAGTTTATTGTTTGCTGTTATTGGTCCTATTTTAGGAGTAACAGCATAAGCAGATTGTGTTAAAGAATCTAAAACATTACATAATACATTGGAAGTATTACCATGACTTGAAGTTGAATCTACATGCATATCTGTATTCCAGTCGTCAGGGACTAACAGAGATGACTCAAAATCTTCAAGATAAGGTAAAGCATTTGGGAAAGTTATCATAAACTGATTTATCAAGGTATCATTATCATTATAAACATTATCTGTTGATAAAGATGTATATGCTTTTGTCTGATAATATCCTATATCTACTGTATTAACAATCCCCACAAAAAGAGTATCAAATTCATTCATACTTAAATCAGTAAATAATGTATCACTTACAATAGAATCTCCTGACGGTGTTGTAACAACAACAGTAACAGGAACGGTGTCCTGATTTGCTGTTCCGAAATTAGTTACAACAACTATTACAGAATCAGCAGCTGCGCCACACATAGCATTTTTAGGGTTTAAGATAGAAGAAATTCCTACATCATTATTTGTTGGCTCAAATAAATTAATATTATCAATAAATACCTGGTCATCTTCATATCTGCATGATGATTGTAATGATAATTTAAAATTTGTTCCTGCATAAGCTGATAAATCAAATGCTCTTTTAACATAAGTATCTGAGTTTTTTGTTAAAGGATTAAAATCAGCAATACCAGTAATATCACTTATCTGAACAGTATCATTTATCAATACTCTAAACCAGCTGTATTTATCTCCAAAGCTATAATATTGTTTTAAATCAAATTTAAGTGTTAAATTGCTAAGTGCTGAAGCATTAATATTACAGGTAATAGCAGAAGCATGATGTAAAGTATCATCAACCCATGCATTTGTAGAGTCAGTATTTGTCGGTCCTCCTGTCCATCCACTACCGGAAACAGAGCCATTTAAAAATAATTCATAAAAACTTTGGTAACCCATACAAGGAATAACTTCTATGGCAGATTCACTATCATTTTGCAATTGAAAATATGCTGTGGTTCCTGTCTCAAAATCTTCAGTAAATGGGAAACCGGATATATCACCATAGCTATGTATTTCTGTATAAATTGTATCGTTTGCACCATTTTCATCTCCACTTAATAAAATAGCTGATCCTCCGTTATAAACATCAGGAGTTGAGAAATCAAATGTGCCTGAGAAGGTATATATTATTGTATCTCCAACATTTAAAACAGGAATAAATTCAGGACCAATTAATATTCCGTTAAATTCATAACCAATAGGAATATTATTTAATGTCTGTGTGCCAAGATTTGTTACTCTAACAGAAACAGATTCTGTAGAAGTTAATCCACAACCGCTCTGTGGTGCTATCCATTCAAGAATTGCTACATCAGTTATACAAGTACTATCAGTAACACCTGGTGAAGCCCAGACAGTATCGCCATTAGCAATAGTATCAGCATAAGTAGTAGAATAAGTCCAGTTTGCGCCATCACTATTATCAGAGTTAGGGTCGCAAAGAACCAGAGAAGGTCCATTACCATCAGGTTCTGTAGGCCAAGGAGAACTGTCATCATATTTAAGTGAATCAATAGTTATTCCGACTGTATCTTTAAGCCATACAGAAGTACTAGTGTTGCTTATACCGAGTATTGGTCCTTGCAAAGCTGCAAAACCATAGAAGTTTTCAAATGCAACAGAATCAATGGCTATCACTAAATAATCATTGGGATTAATACTAATTCCTGCAGCAAATGTGTCTGTTGCTGTTGAATAGCATAAGACAAAACCTTCTAAATCAACAACAGACGCACCATTATTGTATAATTCTATAAACTCAAGAGAGTCAGTGCCACTTTCAGGTGGATTATACATAATTTCTGTAATAACGATATTCTGCCCTGTTACATTAAAACTAAATATAATAGCAGATAAAATAATTAAAGTTTTTAAAAATAGAGCTGTTTTTTTCATAATTATAAAATTTAAGTTTTTATTTATTTTTATCTCTGTAAAAAAAATAGTAATTGCAAATATAATATATTTTATTATAAAAAGATTATTTTTGTTAAAAAATTATTAAAAAACTTTTTTTTACCCAATTTATTATTTTTGTAAATATGATTTTAACTGATACACATACGCATCTTTATCTTAAAGATTTTGATAATGACAGAAAACAAATAATAGAAAATGCTATAAAAAAAGGTGTTAAATATATGTTTCTTCCTAACATTGATAATATTAGCATTAAAAGTATGCTTAATATATGCAAAGATTTTCCAAAAAATTGTTTCCCAATGATTGGGTTACATCCTTCTTGTGTTAAAGAAAATTTTAAAAAAGAATTAAAAAATATTGATATTCTGTTAAAAGAAAAAAAATACAATTTTTTTGCAATAGGAGAAACAGGTATGGATTTATACAGGGACAAAACTTTTGCTAAATTGCAGGAGATAGCTTTTAAACATCAAATAGATTTAGCATTAAAATATAAATTACCTGTTGTCATTCATTCCCGTAATTCTTTTGACAAAATATTTAAAATAATAAAAAATTTTAATAATTCCAATTTAAAAGGTATTTTTCATTGTTTTACAGGGACAATAGCACAGGCAAATAAAGTAACAGAATTAGGATTTAAGTTAGGTATAGGAGGAATAATTACTTTCAAAAATTCTGATTTGGATAATACTATCAGGTATGTTGATTTAAAAAATATAGTCCTTGAAACAGATTCCCCTTATTTAGCACCTATGCCTTATAGAGGAAAAAGAAATGAAAGTTCTTATTTATATTATATTGCAAAAAAAATTGCAGAAATAAAAAACATTTCTATTGAAGAAATTGCAGAAATAACAACAAAAAATGCTAATGAAGTTTTTAAATTTATTTGATGTTATTTACTATTCATTTACTGAAGTTTCGGAGTTCATAACTAATTGATAATCAAAATTTAAAAAATAAAAAGAGTAGCATAATTTGAAATAAATTATTGTATTTGAGATAATTATAAATAAATTACAAAAAATATTAAATTAGAATAGTTTTAGGATTTTTAACAGTCAAATAAAAAAATATTATTGAGTACTTTTTTAGTATTTATTGAAAATCCCGAAAGGGATTTAATTTTCACCCCGTTAGATAACTAATAAATTAATAAAAAACAATGTTTTAAACTAAATATCTAACGGGGTAAATAACCACAGGTGCAACCTGTGGTTATTTACTAATCATATTAACATCAATCAGGCA
>CAZZDX010000226.1:0-5227 GCA_964653185.1 uncultured Bacteroidales bacterium | reverse complement strand
ACAACGTTGTGAACTAGCGAAGCGATTTCACTGAAAGTAAACTTAACAAATATAATTTAATATCAGTTTTTGTTTTTTCAACAAGTTCAATATTTTCAATAACCATATATTTATCAACAGCTTTACACATATCATAAACAGTAAGCAGGGCAACGCTGACACCTGTTAATGCTTCCATTTCAATACCTGTTTGTCCTATACATCTTGCCATACTATTAACAATAACTCCTTTATCATCTAAAGTTGCCTTAACGTCAAGTTTGGTAATTTGCAAAGGATGGCATAAAGGTATAAGTTCATTAGTTCGTTTTGCTGACTGAATACCTGCAATTTCAGCAATAGTAAGCACATCACCTTTTTTTATTTGATTTTCTTTTATGAGCTTAATAGTTGTTTTGTCTAATTTTATATGTCCTTTAGCTTTAGCAATACGGAGTTGTAATTTTTTATTGCCTATATCAACCATATTAGCTTTGCCGTGTTCATCAATATGAGTAAATTTTTTCATAAGTTTATATTTTTGTAATTAGTTTATTATCAGGTATTTATAAGTTTAGCTTTTGGCTTTTGTTGTTTAATCTTTATTCTTATACTCATAATCCGTAACTCATAATTCATAATTTCAATGTTCAAAGTTCTAATCATCAATTATCAATTATCAATCATCAATATTTTCAGCCCTATAGCCAATAGTTTTGAGTATAATATTTTCTGTATTTATCAATATTAATAAAAAACGTAAATGATAAGTTAATTCTGTGTGGGGATACTTTGTAAATATCAAAGTCAATATATTCATAATTTATTTTTAAAGCTATATCATTGTTCATCCAAAATAATCCTAATTGTGGTATGGTTTTAAAGGCATTTTTAACTTTTTCGTTTGACCCGTAATAATTTCCATAAGTATATATTTCTTTTGCACACAGGAAAATACCTTGTTTGGATTTATATGAGTTCTTTAGAATAATTTTTTTTTCAATATTAATATAAAACATAGAGCGTCTTTCCCATAGTTGTTCGTATATGTTATTTTGCTGTTCTTTTAAAATTCTTTTTGCCCAAACTCTTGTATCAAATCCTGTATAAAGTGCTGTATTATATTTTGCTTCCTGTATTCCAATATTTCCGCCACAGATATTATCATCAATATTAAAATTAAAATCAAGACCTAATGATAGTTTATTGAAGTGAGGATATATATTGATTTTTGCTCCATTTTCCTTTAATAATTTTACTATATCATTGTTACCATATATTTTGGCTAAGTTTACAGGTGAGTTTGTTTTGTTTGATTTATAGTTTATGTCAGCACCTTTTTTTATAAGAAATTCTGCTATATCTTTATATCCATTTATTGCCGCAATACTTAAAGGCGTTAAGCCAGCATTATTTGAAGAGTTTATATCAGCACCTTTATCTATCAACAAATTAACAATATTTAAGTTATTACTTATTGTCGCTGATATTATTGCATTTGTTCCGTCTTTGGTTTTTATATTTAAGTTTGCTCCGTATTTGATTAACATCTCTGTCAAATCATAATATCCGTAAGAAGCAGCATAAATCAAAGAAGTAATTTTTTTGTCATTTACAGCATTTATATCAGCACCTTTTTTTATAAGAAGCTCTGCAATATCTTTATGATTGTATTTTGATGCCTGAATAAGAGCTGTGGTGCTATCATATCCCTTTGCATTAACATCTGCATTGTTAAAAATTAAAATTTTTACAATATCCAAAAATCCATTTTGTGATGCAAATATTAATGGAGTATATCCGTTAATGTCCTGAAAATTTATATCAGCTGTGTCTAATAATGACTTTATTACTTGTTTTTCATCTCCGTTTTCTGCTGCTAAAATCAATTTGGTATTATTATCCTGAGCAGTAATATTTGTATAACTGAATAAAAATAATAATATAACAACTGTCAATCTGGAATAGTTCATATTGATAATCTAAATTAAAATTAAGTCCTGTTACATATTGTTTTAAAAGGACAATATTTACAATCTTCTGTTTTTTCTGTTTGAGTAAATGGTTTTGTAGTATCAAAAATATCTGAGATGAGTTGTTTTAAAACTTCTTCAAAAACGTTAATATAGTTATCAGTATCTGGTATAGATAGTGTCATAAGACCTTGTTTTAAATTTCTAAATGATATAATTCCTGATTCTGTTTTTTTATTATTTATTACGGCTTGAGCTGGATTATTTTTAAGAAACAGATAAGTATAGCTAAGCAACTGAAAGGATTTATTTAGTTTTGTGTTATTTATTAAATCATCCCAGTCATTTATTTTTAGTTCATTAATGTCTGTGTTTCCTGTTTTATAGTCAATTATTCTTATAGCATTATCTGTTTCATCTATACGGTCTATTTTGCCTTTTAATTTTATATCTGTGCTTTTTGAATCAATGTTTACTGGTAAATTAGTTTCAAAATTTTCTTCTAAATACAGTATTTTAATGTCTTTATTTGTTTTTATAAAGTCCTTTTCTTTGCTAAGGAAGTTTCGGATAAGTTTATTTGCAACTTGTTTTAAGATAAAGTTTTTGCCGTGTTTAATATCTCCGTTTTTATAATATTCTTTAAAAGATTTTTGTGTTGCCTTATCAATTTCTGTATTTGTTATATCTGTTATATCGGACTCTGTTATCTGTTTATTGATAAATGGCTTATATATATCAAACAATGCTTTATGTATAACATTTCCAAATGTTGCTGCATCAACTGACTCTTCAATTTCTTCAGGTTCTTTAATCTCGGCAACAGCATGAAAATAAAATTTTAAACTGCATGCTATAAATGTGTTTAAAGTGCTTGGAGACAATCCCTGCTCACAAGCTTTCTGTTTTAATTTTTCAATTATATCATCTGTTTTGGGAATTTCAATTTTAGAAGTAATTTTATCTTCAACAGGTGTGTTCAGAAATTGCTGTTTGATTTTAATATTTGGATTATATTTTGGCAGTTCATTAATTATTTGAGTTATAAATCGGCTTTTTTCTCCTTTTTCAAAAATATTATTTTCAGTATTATCAGCATTATATATTAAGTAAATATTTTCAGCTCTTTGTAATAAATGATAAAAATGATATGCAAATATTGCTTCCCTGTCTTTATATGTAGGAAGTTCAAAGACCCTTTTTATTTCAAAAGGAATAAAAGAAGAACTTGCCTTAGAACTAGGTATAATTTTTTCATTTGCTGATAATAGTATAACATTTTCAAAATCAAGGACACGGGTTTCAAGCATACCCATTATCTGTAAGTCAGCCAGTGACTTACCTGAAAAAGATATTGCAGATGACTCTGCTGTTTTATTAAATATATTATGTAAGGTCTCTATTTTGTCTATTGCTGTGTAATTTTTTAAAAAAGATTTTATTTGCATAATGATTTCAGAAAAATTATTAATGTATTCTATATCAGTAGCTTGTGTTGTCAGGCATTCGCCTGATTCAGTATTATTATTTTGTTTTGTGATAAAACCTATTACAGAGGAAAGGCATTCAATAGCTTTGGCTGGTTCCTGTTGCCAGCTTTCAAATATTTTGGTAAGTATATTCAGATATTCTTTATACTTATCAGCGATAGGAATATTAATAATGTGAGCAATTATTTCTTTATTAGTAATAAATATTCTGTTTGATGATTGAATTTTTTGAATTAAATTGTTATCAGAGACCTGATTTGTTTTAAAAATTTCTGAAAAATAAGGATGATTTAATATTTTTAATATATCTTTATAATAAAAATTATAATTATCAGGATTTTTTATTTTGCCTAATTTATATACATTTTCGTGAAGTGTAAATATTGCATCAAACAGGTTAAAAATGTTAGTATGTTTTATCGGCATACCCATTGTAACATTAAATTGCTCAATGTTTTCAGGAATACTGTTTAATACCGGTATTAATAATTTTTCGTCAGCAAGCACAAGAGCTGTTTTTTTAAGAGCATTTTTATTGTTTTTTGAATAATAATCATATAATAATTGCCCTGCTTTTTTTACTTGTCCTATATTTTGCGGCACACCAATAATGTTAATATTTTTGGGTTCATTGTTATTTGCAAAATTGTCCTGTTCCCATTTATCTATATTCCATTTTGTTTTAAATTTTCTTATAAATCTCCCGGCTTCCTGTTGCTTATCATTAATATAATATTTGTCAATATCCAGTAATATCTCAGCTTTATGATTTTTCATTAAAACATCAATAATTTTTTCTTCTGACTTGCTAAGAGCATTAAATCCTATAAAGATAATTTTTTTCCATTCTATTGATATATTCTCTATTTTATCTGCTAATGTTCTATAAGCCAGTCCCTGATAAACTTGTTTTTTTTCTTTAAGTTTTTTAGTGAGTTTATTATAATAATTTTCAAATGTCTCAAAGAAATTTATATATTTTTTTTCTGCTTCTGTTAATGGTCTTGCCTGCAAATCCCATATCCCGATTTTTTTATTATCCTTTATATAATTAAAAAGTTTTTTTGTCTCAACAAGATATTTATCTATTTCATTAAAGTCATTAACAAGTGTCTGTGCCCATTCAATAAACACATCAAAATTTTCAGCATCTTTTAATTTAATATTTTTATAAATATCATAAAACTCAAAAAGCAAAGTTGTTTCATCAATAAATTTTAGTCCTGACAGTTTTTCTATAAAATCTTCTATTGATAATATTTCCGGTGCCCAGATCGTCTTTTCAACCTGCTGAAGAAGATAATGTTTTAAAAAAAAACATGCACGTTTATTAGGTAATACAACACATATATCACCTATATTATCACCATACTGTTGATATAAATAATTTGCTGTTTTTTTTAAAAAAGGTTCCATTTTTTTGTTCGTTTATAACTTACATTCCGCACTTCGTATATTACTGATTATCAAATAAATACAAATAACAAAATACTTGGTAGAAGATATAAAAAAATAATGGTTCTTTGGTAAAATGTGTGGAAAAAATGTTATAAGGAAATAAGTATATAAAGGAAATAGTGGATATAAGGGATATAAAAAAAATAAGTTATCCAATTTATACCCTTATACCTTTATATACTTATATTCTTATATACATATACACCTAACATATTTCGTAACCGTTCACACTCTATTTTTTATAATTAGATTTAGTCGATTAAGAAAAAAAATTTACCAACATTGTTGTCTATAATATAAATTTCTAATTGCTCTAATTACTCTAAT